>NZ_CALEDC010000397.1 GCF_937949835.1 uncultured Campylobacter sp. | reverse complement strand
CTCGCGCAATCCGTCGATTAAGCCTATCATAGAAAGATGCGCCGGAATTTTAGATGCGAAAGTATCGTCAAATACGCTACCGTTCGTCAAATACGCCTTGTAGTTCATCACCACTACGCTCTCAGGCTTTGGCTTTTCGCCCATGCCTAGCTTTAGAATTTCATATTGAAGACCGGATTTTGTGGTTTTAACGTCCGGATTTTTGGCATTTTTCGCCATAAATTCCTTGCCCGCTTTTAAATTTTTATCAAGCTCCGCTTTGGAATTTGTTTTTACGATCTTATTTAGCTTATCGGCTCTTTGATTCAAAAGCGCAATAATTTCCTCATCTTTTAGCTTCTGCTGCTTTTTAAGAGCGTCCAAAAACCCCTCTATCACCGCATCTAAGTCATATTTGGCGCCTAATGCGGCTTGTGAATGCAGCTGGTTTGAAACATAGCTTCCGGTAGAAGCTCCGATGCTATAAGATTCTTTTTGTTCTTGCGTAGTTAAATTCGCGCCCAACGCGCAGCTTGCCAAAACGATAGGCAGGAAAATTTTCAGTCTTTTTTGCATATATTTGCCTTTTAAATTTCGGGGCCGCGAGCTTACGCGACCCCGAAAGAATTATAAATTATTATTTAAAATTCTTTGAGCCTCTTTAATATACTCTTTAGCGGCCTCTAGCCTTTGCTTAGTATATTTAAAGCCATGCATTCCCCATGAGCCGTCTTTTTCGATAAGATCGACGGTGTCTTGAGCTTTTTCGATTAGCTCATAGACGCGAGTTTTATCACTGGAGTTAAGCTTTTTAGTCTCAAGGATAGAGTAAATTCCTTGAATACCGATCTTAACTTGCGAGAAATCGCTCTTAATTGGAGTTTGCCAGCCCATAACCTCATCGTAAACCTGCTTTTGGTTCTTGAAGTGAAGCGTCTCTTTTAGCTCGGAAACGACAGGGCTGTGGCAGCCTTTGGTATCTTGCATATCTTTATCCGCCCAAGATGTTCGTGCGCACGACCACATAAGATCGACGAAATTTCGTCCATCTTTATTTCTTTGGAAGTGCCAATCTTTCGCATCTCTTGGACCTTTAGCGGCATCGCCTGCGACTAGAGATTTTCTAGTAGGATCGATGTCGATCTTCCAGATGTGAGATCTTCTTTGAGTATCAAATCCCGCGTTGTCTTGGAACTGAATAGCGTAGAAGTTCTCGCAGCTCATCATAAACGGCATGTGGCAAGATGCGCAGGTGTTGTCTTTATGCGTATCGGCTCTTGCGGCGATGTAGGCTTGCTCTTGGTGGCAATCTTTGCACTCTTTTGTGATCTTAGGCTTTGTATAAAACGCGCTTAAATAGCCCTGCTCGGAGTTATAATTTACACCCTTGACGGTTTTATCGCCAACTACCGGTCCGGTGTTATCGTGCGGATCGTGGCAGGTTACGCAGCGCATACCCTTCTCGTAGTGAGCGGTGAAGTAGGACTGAGAGCCTTCAGAGCCACATCCTGGTCCCATAGATTTAAATTTAGAGCTAAGAGATAGATCGGGGTTTCCGTTGTTTAGCGGATTAGCACGAGCTAAATCAGGGCTATAGTTAAATCTTTGGTGGCAGCGTTCGCAGTTTGAGGTTCTAAAATTTGTAGCGCCGTCAAGGTGACCGCCCGCTCCATGGCACTCTTCGCAGGTGATACCCTTGGAGATAGTGTGCTTTTGAAGCTCTTTTGCGTTACCCAAAGCAGCATAGAATTCTTTTTTAGTTTTAAAATCGAATTTGAATGGGTGGCAGACTTCGCAATACGAGCTGTTTGCTTGGAAAAACATCGATTTTTTATATTTCGCAGCATACGACGCAAGACCTCTTACGTAACCGCCGTTATCGCCGTATTCCTCAAGCGTGCCCGGGAATTCCGGAACGATCTTTTTGATCTTTTTGACCGTCTCATCGTCTAAATTTAACGCCCAAGTCCTTTGGAATTGGTTGCCGCCGGCCACGATTTGACCGGTACCATCTCTTAGCAAGCCGCCCTCTACGTGATAGGTTCCGCGTAGCAGCCACGCATCTACGTAGCCGAATTTTGTCCTTAGATGTCCCACGGTCGCATAAATTACGTCAGGGGTAATACCTTTTGGAAGGATCGACGCCGTATCCGGGCTAAATACCGGATCGGTTAGGTTGTTATTAACCTCCGGGTGCTCGCCCGGGAAGCGGATAGTAGTGGCGTGGCGCGATCTGCTCCATGTCTCATACTGCGCAGGGTGGCACTCGCCGCATTTTTCAGGGCCTATGAATTTATTTGGGAATTGCAAAGAAGAGCCCGCAGGGATTCTATACATCATAGAGCTATAGCCCTTGCCGTCGTCTCTTTTACTCGCCTTTGAAAAGTCAAATCCATGCCCTTCCGCAAGCCACTCCAAACCTCGGTCATGTACATCCATCTTGCCGACCGTTTTACCGCCGTATTTGGTAAAAATCGGGTGATTTTTAAATAGCCAGTCATACATCTCTCGCTCTTCTACAACGTAGTCCTGCAAGGATATGACGCCTCTGCTTTGCAACGTGCCCTTAGGATTTGCGATGACGTCGCGCGATTTTTGCGACATTTCCATCTCATGCCCCATGCCTTCATCAGCACAGGCTCCTGCGGCAAAAATGCTAATACAGGCTAGCGCGCCTAGTAGCATCTTATTCCATTTTTTCATGGCTCCTCCTTTGAAAATCAAAATTTTAAATTAGCAAAGTTCTACGCTCGAAATAATATCAACAAAAAAGGGTGAAAAAGGGAGAAATTTAATGAAGTCTAAATTTAACGAAAAGAGATCGTAAATATCGCGCCTTCGTCGGAATTCGCAGCGCTTATGCTCCCTCCGTTTTTTTCGATTATCATCTTGCTCATATATAGTCCGAGCCCGCTGCCCTGCTGTTTTGTCGTAAAGTGCGGCTCAAAAATTTTATCTAGCTGCGCTTCGCCGATGCGACTTGCGTTATTTTCGATCGTGATTATTCGCTCGCCCTGCTTTAAAAACGAGCGAATTTTAATCTCGCGCCGTTTAAGCGGCACGTCCAAAAACGCCTCCTTTGCGTTGTTTATGATGTTTATTAGCACCTGGATAAGCTCGTTTACGTTGCCATAAAGCGTAAAATTTTCTTCTATCCGCACGCTTATGTCGATGACGTGCTTTTTAAGCGAGGCGTTTAAAATTTTACGCGCCTGCTCGATCGCCTCGCCGGCGCTAAATTCCCTCTTTGGCATGTTCGGATTGAAGAAATTTTTAAAATCCTCGATCGTATCGCTCATAAATTTCACCTGCTCGCCCGCATCCCTGATGCCGCCCTCGAGCCTCTCTTTTGAGAGCTTGCCCCGCTCGTTGTAAAGCTCTAAATTTATGAGCGTGGAGCTGATCTGCGATAGCGGCTGGCGCCACTGGTGCGAGATATTGCCGATCATCTCGCCCATGAGCGCGAGGCGGCTTTGATTTATCAGTAAAAGCTGAGTTTGCATCTTTAAAGTCGCGTTTTTTTTGTGAATTTTATAGATACAAAATATACAGATCAAAAACACTACAAGCAAGCTTAGGCCGCTAACGACGAACTCTTTAGTGTGGTAGAGCAGAATGCTTTTTATCGGAATTTTAAAGCTTATCATCGCGATCGTATCGCCTAGACCGCCTTTGAAATTTCCCACATCGCCGTAGAGCTCTTGCATCTTTTTAGGCGCTGCGTTGATGCTGTGGCACTCGGTGCACGAAGGCTGAGAGTTTGTTATCGGCAGACTCAAAAGATACGAGGCGCCACCTTTATCATAGATGACTCTGGAGTATTCTTTATATCTGTTTTCTTTAAAGCCCTCTAAAATTTCATTCTCAAACTCGCTTCCCTCGTGCTCGGGATTGAGCGGATCGGTAGCGACGAGCTTGTAGTCGTAGTTGATGTGATTTTTGGCGAGCTGAATTTTATAAATTTCGCGCGTTATGTAGGTCGAGGACATCAGCCTCGGATCGAAAAAATCCTCGCTTAGAAGCTTTTTTTCTTTAAGCTCGTTTATTAGCGGGCGCTGCACGGTCGAGACGTAATCGCGCACCGCATTCATCGTATCTAGGATATAAAACGCCTCGCGCCTCGTGTCCTTTAGCGCAAGCTCGCGGTAGAAGTTAAAAACCAAAGCCGTAATTACGATATATAGCAGCACGAAAAGCGCTACGATAAATTTAAATTTATACTTCAAAGAGATACCCCACCGCATATAAATTTTTGATCACGTCCTTGCCGATCTTGCGGCGTAGCTCTTTGACGATCGCCTTGATCGCTTCCTTGCTAGGCTGCTCGAACTCCCACATATAATCAAATAACTGCTCGTAGGTTACGGTTTGATTTTTGCGCGCTAAGAAGTACTCCAAAAGCTTGCTCTCGCTTTTGGAAAGATGACAGGCGCTGTCTTTTACGTAGATGATCTTTTTGGCAAAATCATACTTCAGCTCATCGTTTATGCTAAATATCGGCGCGTGATTTATCAGCTCCGCAGCGACGTCTTGCAACGCCTTTATAAAGGCGTTTTTGTCATACGGCTTAGGCAGATACCTAGTGATCTTAAGCTCCACCGCTCGCCACAGATACTCCTGCTCGGTGTGGCTCGAAAGTATCACGATCGGCACTGAGATGCCGGCAGCTCGGATCTTTTTAACGACCTCAAGCCCATCCATGTGCGGCACGCCGATATCAAAAACCAGCGCGTCGTACGAGCCGCTCATCGCCTCATCGAGCGCCTCTAGCCCGTCCTTAACCCCCACTACTTCGCCGAAAAACAGCTGCAGCGATTCGGTTATATTTTTTAAAATCCCAGGCTCGTCCTCTAGGCAAAGAACCCTTTTATTGGACAAAACGTCCAATAATTCGTAATCTTGCATACTCTATCCGCCTCCAAGCTTAGCACTTTTTACTCTTAATCGTCTCTTAAAATATAACTAGACTTAGATTATATAAATTTAGCATTAAACTAACGTTAAAAAATATACCAAAGCGGTTTGCGCGCAAATTTAAACTGAAAACTACCTATACGTGAGCTTTACGTCTGTATAAGTCGAATAAAAATATCACAAGAACGTAAAAAGGTGGGGCGATAAGCTTGATATTAAATTTTACCGCCTCGCAGGCGACAGATGAAAGGCGGTAAAATTTTATTTGAGAGGGGCTTACATATGCATTTCGCAGACAAAGGCAATCAAATCATAAAGATCTATCAACTCCGCAGCTCGGCGGAATAGAATTTAAAATTTAGCCCAAGCCGGGCATGCTAAAGTTAATGCGAATGCTCCATCTTTGAGTGATCCATGCCGCCGTGATCCATGTTCTCCATCGAGCCATGATTCATATGCGAATGATCTATTCCCTCCATCGAACCCATATCGTGGCTCATCCCACTCATCGAGCCATGATCCATCATAGAATGATCCATGCCGCTCATACCTGGATCGGTCATTCCAAAAATCATCGCGACGTGCCCTAACACCAAAAATACAATCAGCGCCAAGAAATGAAATTTAAGCCTAGCTCTAAATTCCGCTCCTTTTGCGATAACTCCGAGCTCCAAAAGTAGCAGTACTAGCGCAGGCAGCGCCGCCGCTACGTATGCCGCCAAAGCTAAGGCGTCCGCAGCGCCACGCAAATGAATGACGGGCAAAATTTTAACCGCTACGTAAATGATTAATATCGTAAAATAAGCGCCGAGAATGATGCTAAGGCATTTATTGATTTTTAGCGCCAAAGAGCCCTCCTTCGCGCGGTACAAGCTAAAAAATTCGCTCGCTACTATCGCTTCTGCTAAGCCCATCGGCACCGCCATAAATAAAATCAAATTCCACGGCTGATTTGCCATCAAAAGTTCCATGTAATTCGTCATTGCCATGTTTTCTCCTTATTTTGGTTTAAAAGACGCAATTCTAGCGGCTTTCGGTAAAAAATTTTAAAACGATAGATAAGATTAAGTGCGCCTTTAATCTTATCTTTCCGCAAAATGATTTGAGCTGCGTCTTAAAGCTCGCCCGCAAATATTAAATTTATCTCGCTTTACACGCCGCCCTTTCGTATCTAACGCAAAATTTAGAAAATTTATATTTGCAGATGCAGCTGCATTAAATTTAGCCAAAACGCTTTAAATTCCGTAAAATTTCAGTTTTACAAAGATAAAATTACGAAATTTTTTTAAAAGGATTTAAAATGAAAAATGCTCTTTTATTCGCCTGCGCAGCGCTGTTTGTATGCGGCTGCTCCAATCCTGAGCAGCCAAAGCCAGGCGTTTCGCATTGCAGCGAGCCCAAAATGGACGAGGCGTCGCATCAAATGATCCAAATCTGCGGCGAAAGCGAGGATCCGCAGATAGAAAATATGCAGTGCGACAAAAACGGGCTTTGCTTCGGCACCGCAAAAATCAGGTAGCCGAAACGTCTTGCGGGTGCCAGCGCTAAATTTAACTATTTTAAAGCCAAGATCGAGCGCCCGCAAGCGGTGCCACGTTTTAAAATTTAGCCAGCGATTTAAAAATTTAGCCTCGCTCACGCGCTAATGCATTTTATCTATCTTATTTTTACTGCGTCCGCCGATTGATCGAGCTGCTCTTGGCGCAATAAAATTTTAAAATTTCATCGCCAAGCACGGCGCGTAATTAGGATTTAAAAGCAAGCGCAGCTCAAATTTCATAAGTTTAAAATTTTAAAGCGACATACAATTTAAAATTTTACGCTTCTCGAATACTAGCGGTGCGAAATTTCTCGCAAGCTTAAAATCCGCGCCAGGCAATTTTGTGCCGTTGCAAAATTTCTAGATCGCTTCCGCTAGGCAGAATTTTTGGCAGTGCAGATGGGGGCGCAAAATCTGCGCCGTGTAATCCACACGGATCATACCCGCCCAAATTCCTATGCCATACACCGAGACTCATAATCTAATCTCGCTACAAGATCGCTTATGAAATGCGCAACATACTTCTTGTATAGCGCAGCGCAGCCTTGCTCACTGGCGTGGTCGAGATCCATAGCTGTAGTGCAAAATGGCGCAGAATCATTTACCATGCGATCGAAGCTCTCAGCCCGCAAAAAAGCGCGGTATCCTCTACCGACGGTGCGAGTTTATAGTCTAACTCGCGCCTTAGAATTCCGCCTCAAACTCATTACTTAAAATTTCGTCTCAAAAAAATTGCGTATGAGAAATTCCGCCTTATCTTTACGGCTTAAAATTTCGTACGGATCGCACCGAGCGAAATCTCACCACTGCGCGACGCAAGCTTAAAATTTCAGCGTCGTGCTCGCCGCATATTAAATTCCGTTTCACAATTACGACTTAAATTCTATCACAAGCCCGCAGATTTAAAATTTTACTTCAAACGACGCCGTGAAATTTCTACCCTCCCTAGGTAGATATCTCTCGGAGCCACTTGCCGCTTAACGGCGACACTATTTTGCCGATAGAAATTCCGCGCGCAGGGCGCCTGCCACAGCACGTAGAAAATAAAGCACGCCTCTTGCATAACCGCCGCCTCTAAGAAATTTTAAGCGACCGCAAAATTTTAAAATTTAAAAGCAGCCTGCGATTAAGCCGATTTTTATAAATTTGGATTTGCTTTGTAGCGGCGCAATCTGGCGAATAAGGCGCAACTATAAGTTACGCAGCTAGCTTTACGTCAGCTGTTTAAACATTTCGATCTGCTCCTTCGTAAGCTCGATCAAATCATCGTTTGCGTATTTAAGCGATGTCTCCAGGCTTGCGATGAGCTCCTTACGGACGAAGCTCACGCTAAAAAGCGTCGCCCAAAATCGCGCTCCGCTGCCCGTGCTCGGATCTTCCAAGACCGCTCTAATCGCAGCTACCGCAGCAGTATCGTCCGCCGCGCCCAATACCTCGTCCACGAGCGGATATTCACCTGCGCCGTCGCCCTCGTTTAGCGAGCGCAAAAGCGGCTCAAGCGCCTCGTCGCAGGGATTATCACGCAAAAACTCCCGTACCGCGCGAAACTCTGCCACGAGCTGATCCGAAAGCTGCGCAGGCATCGGCTGATGAAGTCTCAAAAAGTCTAATGCCGTTTGCTTGTCCATAAAATTCCTTTTAAATGATATGCGCGATTGTAGCTAATTTTGGATTGCAAAGAGATAAATTTACTCTAATTTATCAGCCATTTCCGTCATAAATTCTCAATGATCTTAAATAATTAGACAGTGGTTTTTAGGCGCGATTTTCGATGGGCTTTGCGGATTGCAAAATAAAATTCCAAAATTTTATGCAAATAAAAAAGCCCCCGCGAAGTGCAGGGGCTTACAAGCTTGATCTGTTTAGTCCGGCAAAATTTAGCAGACTAAGAGGGATTATTCCTCGATCTTGCCGGTTTTGATGCGGCGCTCGTAGATTTCGCGCATCTCTCTAATGTCGTTTTTGACCTCGAATACGCCGTGCCAATGCGAATAATCAGGTCCGCCCATTAGCGCGCCCTGGCGCATTCTGCGACCCTCGTGGTGCCATGAAACATAATAGATTCGCTGAAACGCATCCGCCCAAGGATCGTCTTTTAGAAGTTTCTTTTCCTTAAGCTCTTTTAGCATCTTAGTCGCTTCGTCGTTGTAAACGTTATATAGAAGTACCTGCTTATCGCCCACCTCAAAGAAATTATTCGTGTGGGTGCTTGCGTGGCACTCTTTGCAGACTTGCTTCATCTCCGCACGCGCTGCCTCAGGACCGTTTAGGTTACCCGCCAAAGGATTGCCGACGTTTAACTTGCCGGTATTTAAAAACTCGCTTACCGCGGTCTCATTACCGCCGGTGCGTAGATTGCTCTTAGGCTGCCACAAATTCCACTTCAAGCGTTGAGATACGTTGTGAGTGGAGTTTAGATCGCCCACACCGCCGCTAATATGGCAGGTTGCACATGTAGGGGCGCGGTAGTCAGGAACTGCCCAAGTACCAGGAGCGCTGTCAAATTTCCATTCATTGCCTTCGGCGTTAAATACGTGTCCGTGCATTGAGTTGTTGTAAATTTCGATATCCGGATGATCAGGTCCTAAGTGGCAAGATGCGCAAGCAGCAGGCTTACGAGCTTCAGCAATCGAAAATTTATGACTCGAGTGGCATGATTTGCATCCGCCTACGCTACCGTCCGGATAAACCGTACCGATGCCGTAAACGGGCCAGGTCTCTTTGGTAGGCTTGTTATGCTCATCCATTTTAATGACGCTACCGTGGCATTGAGAGCAGCCGGTAATATCAGGCGCGTGTTTAAGATCAGGGATATCACGTCCTTCGTAGTGATACATTAGATCAACCATTCCTTTGTTGGCTTGCATCTGCATAGCGCCTCTTGCGTGACCGCTGTTTTCAAACTCTTTAACCTCGTTACTGTGGCATTTGGCACAGGTTTTAGGGCTAACTAGCACCGAAATATGATTGTCTGTGTCTTTCGGATGCGGCTCTTTAGCTGCCATAGGGCTATCTGCTGGCTGCGAGTGGCAGTCGGTACAGCTAACGCCTACGTGAGCGTGGCGGCTCATCTTCCAATCCGCAACGACGCCCGGAGTTTTTTCGGCATGGCACTCGACGCAGCGTCTAGCTAGCGGCGTAAGCTGCCTATTTACCTTTAAATTCTTCGTAAGACTAACGTTTACGGAATTGCTTACGTTCGCGTCCGACGCGGACATATTCGCATGCTGCGCGGGCATTTCTGCGAATGCAAACGATGCGATACAGGCTATTAAAATAGCGACTTTTTTTAGCATTGCTTCTCCTTTATTTGGTTTTGTTATTTTCTCGGTTGTATTTATCCCAATATTTGGTAATCTCTATACCCATATTTTTGTGACCGACATTTTCGTGGCACTGCACGCAGGTTTTGCCGGTAGTGCCCGCGAAATAATCCCTATGCGCAAGCCAGGCTTTATTTACTTGATTATTTTGCTCTTTTAAATTTCGGTGGCAGCTTAGACAGCCGCTTTCATAAACGAAATGATTTCGCTCCTTGCGTTTTTCTTGCCAGTCGATCTTATCGGCATCGGTAAAGACCGTTTTGTAGACATCATTTGCGGAGGTTAGAGCTTTAGTCCAAAGATACATAAAGGTATTTTCATGAGAGACGTGACAGGCGACGCAATCGGCCTTGAAGCCTTGCGGGTTATTGCCGCCGTGAACGTCGTTGTGAAAGGCGTTTGCCATCGGCTGCATCGTATGACAGGATACGCAAAATTTATCGGTGCCCGTAAGGTGAACCATCTCTGCGATCCCAAGAGAAAGTATCATTCCTATAAGCACACAAGCGCCCACGAGCAGCACAAGAGTTTTCTTTTTCATAGGTTTCCTTGATTTTAAAATTTCTTCGCAAAATTTTTAGTATTTGATAATTCGGAAAGCGGTATTTTATTATAAAAAGATTAAAAACCGCTTATTTTCTAGCCTTTTGTTAAAATTTATTAAATGAAGATAAAATTTTAAACTAAGTTTTTAGTTTAACGGAATATAATCCATTAAAATTTCAATACAAGGAGAAATCATGAAAACGATCCAAGCGGCTGAGATTACAAAAGTAGTCAGCGAGCTTTGCAAAAAAGCCTGTTATCAAGTCACGCCCGATATGCGTGCGGCATTTGAGAAAGCGCGCGAGAACGAGACTTCGCCTATCGGCAAAGATATCTTAGGCAAGCTCTTACAAAATGCCGATTTGGCGGCGAAAGAGGTCGCGCCGATCTGCCAAGATACCGGTATGACGGTGGTTTTTGTCGAACTCGGTCAGGACGTACATATCGAGGGTGGATATCTGGAGGACGCTATCAACGCAGGCGTTGCAGACGGCTACGTAGGCGGTTACCTGCGCAAATCCGTGGTCGCAGAGCCACTTTTTGAGCGTAAAAACACCACAAACAATACTCCCGCGGTCATCAATACCCGCATCATCCCCGGCGACAAGCTTAAGATCAAAGTGGCCCCAAAGGGCTTTGGCAGCGAAAACAAATCGGTGTTAAAAATGCTCGTACCGGCAGACGGCATCGAGGGGGTAAAAAAAGTATTTTTAGAGGCGGTCAAATACGCAGGCCCTAACGCTTGCCCTCCTATGGTCGTAGGCGTCGGTATCGGCGGCACGATGGATAAGGCGGCGCTTTTAGCCAAACAAGCCGCGGTTCGCTCGATCGACAGCAGAAATCCCGACGAGCGCTATGCCAAGCTAGAGGATGAGCTGCTGGAGATGGCTCGCGCTACTGGCGTCGGTCCGCAGGGCTTGGGCGGCATAAATACCGCCGTTAAGGTAAATGTAGAGTGGTATCCGACCCACATAGCAGGGCTTCCGGTCGCCGTTAATATCAACTGCCACGCGGCTCGCCATGCCGACGCCGAACTATAAGGAGGAAATCATGTCAGAAGTTAAAAGAATTACCGCACCTTTCGATAAAAGCGTAGTAAAAAGCCTAAAGGCGGGCGATAACGTCCTAATCAGCGGCACCATCATCGCAGCTCGCGACGCCGCGCACAAGGCTCTAACCGAAACTCTCGCTCGCGGCGAGAAGCTACCCGTAAACTTAGCCGGCGAGACGATATATTATCTGGGACCAACCCCTGCCAAACCGGGCCAGGCTATCGGTGCTGCGGGACCTACGACTAGCGGACGCATGGATAAATATACTCCTACGATGATAAACGAAGTAGGCATCAATGGCATGATCGGCAAGGGCTACCGCAGCGACGCCGTCGTCGAAGCGATGAAAAAATCTGGTTGCGTCTATATGGTCGCCATCGGCGGTGCGGGCGCGCTGATTAGCCAAAGTATCAAAAAATACGAAGTGCTAGCCTATCCCGAGCTCGGCCCCGAGGCGGTCGCGCGACTTACCGTCGAGGATTTCCCCGCTATCGTAGCGATCGACAGCGAGGGCAATAACTTCTACGAAGTAGGTCAGGCGCCTTATAGAAAAATTTAAATTTTACTAGCGGCGTCCGCGCGGCGCTTTTTGCAGTGCGAGCGTTTATAAATTTATCGGCGTTCGCTCGGGTGT
>NZ_CALEDC010000396.1 GCF_937949835.1 uncultured Campylobacter sp. | reverse complement strand
CCACGGCGCCGTCGCGGTAGAATTTTATCGTATTTTTTGAATCTGTAAACACGAATTTTACCGCATAGCTGATTTAGGGCTTCTCTGTATGCGCCAGATAAATTCTATTTTGCAAAAATAGTGAATTGGCAGTGTAGCCGTAAATTTCGTGCTTACTAGCTAAAATTTTGTCGTTCGCGGGCAATGTGAAGTTAAATGCCAAAAAAACGCAAAATCCCCGCCGAAATTGCGTGTAAGCTAGACGAAAGTGCTAGGCAAGCAAAGCGGTGCAAGAACTCGCAAAGCTCAAAATTTCACTCGCTGGCGCAAATTTAAATATACTTTAACGAATAGAAGTGTAAAATACGCCTCAAATTTCAACGATCAAGGGTTTTTATGCTAAAAGACATCTTTCTTTTCGGCGGTTTAATTTCTTACGACCACACTTTTATCTACCTTTTTTACTTCTTTTTGGTCGTCGCTATCATCGTAGCCGTCGCGCTTTGCTCCACTCGTTCGCTTCAGCTTGTGCCCCACGGCATGCAAAACATTGCCGAAGCCTACCTAAGCGGCGTGCTAACGATCGGTAAGGACGCGATGGGTAGCGAGGAACAAGCCAAAAAATATCTTCCGCTAATCGCAACATTGGGATTTGTGATATTTTTTAGTAACGTTATCGGCTTGGTGCCGGGCTTTGAGTCGCCGAGCGCGAGTCTAAATTTAACCCTTTCACTTACCCTTTGCGTTTGGTTGTATTACCATTTTGAGGGCGTTCGCGAGCACGGCGTGATCAACTACCTAAAGCACTTTATGGGGCCGGTGAAAATCCTAGCTCCGTTTATGTTCGTTATAGAGATCGTCTCGCATTTTTCGCGCGTCGTATCGCTTTCTTTCCGACTTTTCGGAAACATCAAAGGCGACGATACCTTCCTGCTCGTTATGCTTACTCTCGCTCCTGCGCTAGTGCCGATGGTACCGTTTGCGCTGCTTACTTTTATGGCGATTTTGCAGACTTTCATTTTCATGGTTTTAAGCTACGTTTATCTAGCGGGCGCCGTGATCGTCGATGAGCATTAATTTTAAGCGAAATTTCTTATACTTCCTCGTGGGTGCGTCGTTCGGATTGATCTTCGTCGGCGCATTCGTCTTTTTTGCCTATCCGTCATTTTATTTTTTGGGGTTAAAATTCCTCTTCATCTGCACCGCTCCCGGCGTGATATGCGTCATCATCACCTGCTTAATGGTCGATGTTTTCGATCTGAAAGAACGACTAGCCCGCGAAGGCGAGTAAGATTTTACGGGTAAAATTTTAAAATTTAGCCACGCCGTGTGCCGCTACAAGCGAGTATTAAAGCAAAAAATTGTAAAATTACGCGAAATTTTTATTCTAAAAGGTTAAGTTTATGTTTGAAACCGTGATCGGCCTGGAGGTACACTGCCAGCTAAATACCAAAACCAAAATTTTCTGCTCCTGCCCCACGAGCTTCGGAGACGAGGCGAATTCGCACGTCTGCCCGACCTGCCTGGCGCTTCCGGGTGCTCTTCCCGTGCTAAACGAGGAAGCGGTTAAAAAAGCCATCAGCTTCGGCACCGCCGTTAATGCGACGATCAATCGCAAGTCGGTATTCGATCGCAAAAACTACTTCTATCCCGACCTTCCCAAAGCGTATCAAATTTCGCAGTGGACGATCCCGATCGTCGAGCACGGCGAGCTTTTCATAGCCGCGGACGAACAGAGCAAGCGCATCGGCATTACGCGCGCGCACCTAGAGGAGGATGCTGGCAAAAATAACCACGAAAGCTCGCGCAGCCTAGTTGATCTGAACCGCGCCGGCACGCCGCTTTTGGAGATCGTAAGCGAGCCCGATATGCGCTCTGCGGACGAGGCGGTCGCGTATCTAAAAAAACTCCACAGCATTTTGCGCTTTTTAAATATCAGCGACGCGAACATGCAAGAAGGCTCGTTTCGCTGCGACGTAAACGTCAGCATCCGTCCGCAAGGCGAGCAAAAGCTCTACACGCGCGTGGAGATTAAAAATTTAAACTCTTTTAAATTTATCCAAAAAGCGATCGAGTTTGAGATCGAGCGTCAGATCGAAGCGTGGCAGGATGGCAAATACGAACAAGATGTCGTGCAAGAAACGCGCCTTTTTGACACCGCTAAGCTCATCACAAAGCCGATGCGTAGCAAAGAAGACAGCGCCGAGTACCGCTACTTCCCAGACCCCGACCTGCTAACCGTGATCGTGGATGACGAGATGCTAGCTGCTGCGCAGCAGATCCCCGAGCTACCCGATCAAAAAAAAGCACGCTACGTCCGCGAGCTGGGCGTTAAAGAGAAGGACGCCGAGATCATAATCTCGACCTACGAAAACGCGCGATTTTTTGAGGATCTGATCGCGGCGGGGCACGAGCCAAAACTCTGCGTGAGCTGGCTTACCGTCGAGCTTGCGGGCAGGCTCAAAAACGGCGTTACGATCGAGGACTCGCCCGTAGGTAGCGCGAAGATGAGCGAGCTTTTAAGCGCGATTGAAGGCGGCGCTGTATCGCAAAAGGCCGCCAAAGAGGTGCTTGATTATCTAATGGAGCACGACGAGGCCGTAAGCTCGGTCATCGACAAGCTAGGCTTGAGGCAGGTAAGCGACGACGGCGCGATTTTGGAGATCATAGCGCGCGTGATGAGCGAAAACGAGGAGAAGGTCGCAGACTATCGCGGCGGCAAGGACAAGCTATTCGGCTTCTTCGTAGGCCAAGTAATGAAAGAGGGCAAGGGCGCGTTTAATCCTGCAAAGGTGAACGAGCTTTTGAAACAGAAGCTGGGCTGATTTCGCAGCTTCTGCGGCGGCAAAAAGCGAATTAAAGGCGGCGGCGCGAGCGCGATAGATAAAACCTCTGAGATAAAATTTTAAATCTGCTCGCAGCGTTTTGCTTCGAGCTAAAGCTTTCAGGCGCCAATGACGAGGACTTTTGCGTGTTATATTTCA
>NZ_CALEDC010000395.1 GCF_937949835.1 uncultured Campylobacter sp. | reverse complement strand
CTAGAGCAGGACCATTTAGTGTTCCGCCGGTTATTTGGACGTGGTTATTGTTTGCCGTTCCGCTGCCGCTGCTGATTTTATTAGTTCCGCCGATTACTTGAAAGACGCTTTTGCCGGTTAAATCCGCTACTACCCAGTTATTTTCGGCGTTGCCTTTTTCGCTTCTACCGCCGATGATATCATGACCTATCGTAGCGCCTTTTTTGATATCTACTCTAGCGCCCGTAACGTCGCCATTAACGCTGTTTCCGCCGATGACATCGTGGCTCACTTTGCCACCGTTTAGAGTTACTTTGGTGTTTGAAATTTTGCCGTTAACGCTGTTTCCGCCTATAGCATCTTGTGCTACTTTGCCTCCGCTCATTTCAACGTAACTACTTTTTATCTCTCCATTTACGTTGCGGAAGCCGTAAGCGCTACCGCCTATCTCGCCGCCGCTTATTTTGACGTAATCATTCGTGCTAGTAGCGACGTGATTGGTACCAGAACCTCCGCCGAAGCCTCCGTGAACGTCACCTATAACCTTTCCGCTGCTGATTTCAGAGTAATTGTCGTTAGAAACGGCTGCCATATATGAGCCCGTAGTAGATTGAACCTCTCCGTTTTGTAGCTTTACGTAGTTTTTGCTAGCCGTAGCGTTGCTTCCGGTGGTAATACCCTCTCTAGTGGCATTGGCGCCTGTTATATTTTGAAGCTTAGCACCGGCGCTGTTTATGACGACATAGTTTTTCTCTAACGTACTAGCGGAATTTGGAGATACCGATACCGCGCCGTCTATTTCTTGACCGTTGCCTAAGACGATAGCGCCCGTAATATTTACGCCATTACCTTTCGCGGAACCACCTTCGTGTATGGTAGCACCCTCTATCCTGTATTTATCTATTTGTGCTGCGCTTTTTATATTTACCGTATTATTTTCTGCAGAGTGACCATATCTAGCACGACCTCCCGATACTATAGCTTCGAAGCTCCCCATGGTGTTATTATCGCCGATTATATGGCTATTGCCTTCGATATTTACGGTGTTGCCGACGGCGTTTCCCGAATATCCTGGCTTTCCAGCCCAAGTGCCGTTGCCGCCGAGAACGACTCTATTAACGGTTGCATTTATTATGTTTACGGTATTGCCTGTTGCGCCTATGCCTTCACCGCCTATTACGGTGGTAACGGTAGCGCGGTTTTGAACGGTGATCTGATTTCTATCGGCCGATGTTGTAGGTGTAATGCTAGGATGACCCATACCGCCGCCGTATATACTGTAGCCAGACATATCAGTACCTGAAGCATTTCCGGTGATAGTTACTATATGATTTTTGGAGCCGCCTCCGTTACCGGCACCTTCATAACCACCCGAGTAATACCCGCCGCCTGGAGTATGCAAAACACCATCGCTACCGCCGCCGGACTTGGGGTACCGTCGCTTTTAGTTACCGTTATGACTCCATTACCGGCTAAAGCTTGTGAAGGAGCAATGGCTAAGCATGCCGCCAAACTTAAACCGGAAATAATCGGTATCTTAATATCTTTCATAGTTGTAATCCTTCGTAAAAAATAAAAACTATCCATTATACTATAAAAATACCTATTTACAATAAATTTAATACAATTCCTAACAAAAAGTAGCTTAATGCGAAAAAATGGGTATTGCGATGCAACGTTTTCGATAATAAAGTAAAATTTCAGCTTATTTTTGTTATTGAAGCTTAAACGAAAAATTACGATTACAAAATGATGAAATTTTAAAATTCCGACTTTAAAATTTAGCCAGCGGAATTCCCAAGAAGTGACGTAGTTGGAAAAGCGCTAGAATAAAAAGGTGATAGTTTCTGTAGCAGAAATATGGTAGGGCATAAATTTTATAAAATTTGGATTTGTAGAATTTAAAGTGAAGTAATATACGAGAGGAATTAAAATTTGAAGTAATTCTAGGTTAGAAGCACATACTTTTGCGGTATGTTGTTAGCAAAGAGATTAAAATTTTAAAGCAGTCCCAGACGAGGCGATAAAAACGATAAAGTAGCGGCGTGGAGGGTTAAATTTTAAAAATTCTAAGTGAAAACAAAAGCAAAAAAGCAAAATTCTAAGAATTTCAAGCGAAATTTGGGCTTTCAACGGTATTCGAAATGGCAAAGGGCTTTCGGAGCTGTTTAAAATAACAGAGGGCTTCCGGCAGCTTTTAATGCCTGCAGGAAGCACTTTTTATAGTTTATGTATCTCTTATGCTCGAAAGCTAGGAATTCCGCTTGTCAAAAAGCCCAAAATCTCAAAAGTTTCTGCTAGCTTATTCGCAAGCTTCGCTAATGCTTTGTCCCGGGCTTGCCGCGATTAAAATTTAACGCTTGCGCGTTTCTCGCAGCTAAAGTTTGGTGGATCAAGCTTAGCGGATTACAAGACCTTGCGGAATTCCGCGTCTGATAACCCAGACTAGGGTCTTTTTGCCCTTGTAATCTTTGATATATCGATCGAAATCGTCTGAGCTTTTGACATCGTTTTGACCGACTTGGATGATCACGTCGCCTACCTCAAAGCCGTAATCATCGGCTTTTGAGCCATCTTTGACGCTTAAGACGAGGGCGCCCGAGACATCGTCGTCGAGGTTATATTTGCGGCGCAAGCTGTCATTTAACGTCCTTAGCTTTAGCCCCTCTATTGCGCTTTTTGAGTCCTCGCCAGCTGAGCCTAAGGTGGTGGAGTCGGATTTCATCGCGTCTAGCTTGATAGTCGTGCTCTTGCTTTTGCCGTCGCGCTCAAATTCTACATCCACTGAGCTTCCTGGAGCCATTGAGCCGATTAAATTTTTTAGCTCATTGGCGTTTTTGATAGATTTGCCATTTATTTTGGTAATCAAATCGCCGCGCTTGATGCCTGCTTTATCGGCAGGCATGTCTTTTTCGACGCTTGAGATTAGCGCGCCCTCTTTGCTTTCATAGAGCTCTTTTTGGTCTTTAGACATATCCGAGATCGTGACGCCTATAAAGCCACGCTCGATCTTGCCGTTTGTGATGAGCTTTTCAGCGATCTCTTTTACCATATTTGAAGGGATCGCAAAGCCTACGCCGTTATTTCCGCCGCCGCGACTTAAAATAGCGGAATTTATTCCCAAAAGCGCGCCGCGGCTATCCACTAGCGCGCCGCCTGAGTTACCAGGATTGATCGAAGCGTCGGTTTGGATAAAATTTTCATATTGATTTAACCCGATATTGTTTTTATTTAGCGCCGAGATTATGCCTTGAGTGATGGTGCCGCCCACGCCGAAAGGATTTCCGATAGCAAAGACGATATCGCCCTCCATGGCCTTGGACGAGTCGGCAAATTTAACCGCAGAGAGGTTTTTTTCGTCGATTTTAATGATTGCAAGGTCGGTTTTAGGGTCGGTGCCGATTACCTTGGCTTTATACTCTTTATCGCCTTCTAGTAGTGTAACTACGATTTCGTCGGCATTTTCTATTACGTGATTATTTGTGACAATATAGCCGTCTTCGGAGATGATGACACCAGAGCCTAGCGAGCTTCCCTCGCGCTCTTGTTGTTGTGGAATGTCAAAGTCGAAAAATTGCTTAAAAAACGGATCGTCAAACATCTGCGACATCGGACTATTGCCTGCTTTTATCTTGGTTTTAGTTGCGATATTGACGACGGATTTTTTTACGTCCGCAAGCGAGCTGTGATACGAAAGCACCACGTCTTGATTAAAGCCCGGATTTACGCGCTCATAATTGCTTGGAGCTTCTTTAATGTCGATACTGGCGCCAAAAAGCGCACCTGCTAAAGCTATCGATATGATGATCGATTTTTTCATTTTTGCTTCCTTTGTGATAATGAAATTTTGGCGGAATTATAAATTTTGTCCGCTAATATATTCTTAACGCAAAATTAAAATTTATAAATAGAATTTAGCAAACTTGATTGACACTCACTAAAGTTTTATGATATAATCTACATAAATTTTAAGATTTTAAGGATTAAAATGGCAAGCACAAGCAGTTTATACGAAACCTTAGGCGTG
>NZ_CALEDC010000394.1 GCF_937949835.1 uncultured Campylobacter sp. | reverse complement strand
CGACGTATGCCGAGGATTAGCTCCATCTGCGCGATCCTGCTTTCTGGGATATTCTTCCTAGTCTTCCAGCCGATTAGCGTTCCGTATGGAATTTTTAAAAGGGTGCTAAGCTCTGCATCGGTCTTAACGCCGGCAAAGAAGCGCGCTCTTGTTAAAATTTCACTTACTTCACTCACGATAAACCCTCTTTTCTTATGAATTACCTGCGAACCGGCTCAAAAATTTCGCCGTCGCCCGTGTATATCCAATCTCTACTAAAGCCGTATCTTTCGACAAATCGCATAACCCACTCAAAAGGGATAAGCTTCTCGCCGAAGCGAACCTTTTTATAGATAAATTTGGATGTGTCTAAAAAAAGCATCACGTCTTTTAGGCTCTGATTTGTAAGTCTTCTCATCAGATCCAATCGATCCCCGATAGAGTAGAAATCGATACTCTTGCGCATTTTCAACTCCTTTTACGCAAAGATTTGATATAATTAAGTGATTTTGTCCTGAAAAAAGAAAACCATTTTTCTTAATTTTCTGCATTAATTATATAACAAAAGTTATATAAATGTCAAGTATTTTTATAACTTTTTTATAAAGGAGCATTAAATGACGGTGAGAGAGGAATTGGACGATTTAAAATTTCGTCTAAGGTTAAAAACCGATGAAGAGCTGGCGGTGGCATTAAATACCTCGAAAGGATCAATAGACAGATGGATAAGCAGAAAGGATATACCGCAGAAATGGCGCAGGATAATAGAACTACAGTTTAAAGGATCAAATATTATAAATAGCCAAATTGGAAATCAGAACACCCAAAACAACGGAATGGGTGAATTTGATAGAAATGGTGCATGGAAAGAATTTATGGACTTATTTAATGAATTTGGTAGCAACGCCATGCTTAAGAAATTTATTGAACGATTAAAAGAAGAAAAAGAAAAATTTGCAAAGGAGTAAAAAATGGATAAATTTAGTTCGTATGACAAAAAAGACATTGGGTTGAGTGTATATGACGAGGAAAATGAAATTAGTCTATTTAAGGTGAAGGAGCTAATGCTTTTTAGAGAAGATGCCAAAAGTAACGCGGGATATAGCGATCCTGAAACTGCGGCAGAAGAGTTCTTGGAATTTATGAATATCTGCTATTATGAAATTATCGAGGCGGAGTTTATTCAAAAACACAAAAGCGACCCCGTGTGGCTAAGAGTTAAAATTTTACAAGAGGGAAAAAGAAAAAAAAGGAAAAAGCGAATTGACGATCAATGTATCCAAATAAATAGCAAAAATAGCCAGATAGGCAACAGAAATATACAAAATAATAAAAATTAGTATTAAGTTTATATTTATTAAAAGCGGCGCGATCGCGATTTGTGGTATAATAGGACTATTATTTATTTCTTTTGCGAGGTGATGATATGAAAAAACTATTTTTGCTTTTTATTTTTTGCATGTTTGCCGCAACGAACGCGGG
>NZ_CALEDC010000393.1 GCF_937949835.1 uncultured Campylobacter sp. | reverse complement strand
CCAAATGAAAAAGCGAGGAAATTTAAAAGTAATCAAACCCAGTATAGCTTCTGCATACAAAATTCTACTCTTTCAATTCCCTCATAATTTAAAATTTCTAAAATTCTAATACGCCATCAGCTTGGCGCCGAACGCCCCGCGTACCAAACTCTCGCTTTTATTTGCCAGCCTATCCATCATCTTCTCATACGCAGAAGGCTCCTGCCAGATCGGATCTGCTACGCCGCTAGCCTTTATGAGCGCGCTTTTAGCGTCATCCAAAGAGCCCACCTCGTCGATGAGCCCGACGCCTTTGGCGCCGCTAGCTAAAAATACTCTCGCATTCGCCCACGCATCGCGCTTCCTAAGATCCAGCGAGCGCGCCTGCGCCACCTCGCGCGTAAATAGCTCATAGCTCTCATCCACCAGAGCTTGCAGGCTCGCGCGCTCCACGTCGCTCCATTTTCGCATCATCGTGCCCGCCTCTTTGAGCTCGCCCGCTTTGACGATCTGTTCGGCAAACCCCAATTTAGCTGCAGCTTCGCTCACATCAAGCCCCTGCATGATCACGCCAATGGAGCCGATGAAGCTGCCCGGATTTGCATAAATTTTACTCGCCCACACGCCGCCTAGGTAGCTGCCGCTCGCCATCGTGCCCTTGGCGTAGGCGACGACCGGCTTGCGCGAGTTTAGAGACTTGATCGCCAGCGAAATTTCTACGCTAGGGCTTAGCGCGCCGCCGGGGCTGTCGATCAGCAGAAGCACCCCCTTAATCGCCTCGTCGTTTTTCAGAGTTTCGATCTTTTCTAAAATTTCGCTATCGTCCATTATCGCGCCGCTTAGCGAAAGCTGAGCGAGATTCGCGCCCTTTTGTTGCGCGCTTTCGCCGCCTGCGAAAATCAAAAACAAAATAAGCAGAAAAATCAGGGATTTAAAGTATTTGTTGATAAAGCCGAGCACGGCGCCGATCGGCGCAAAGATATTTTTTAGAAATTGCATTTCATTCCTTCGATAAAAAGTGATTTTGCATTTTTGCTCTGCAAAATGAGCTGTAGCGGCAGCTGATCCTCATCGCACTCAATGCCTTCAAAAACGGCGATGTCGGCGAGCTTGCCCTCTTTCAGTTCGCCTAAGCCTAATCCCAGCGCGGCTGCCGCATTTCTCGTCGCGCCTAAAAGTAACGCTCGCGCCAGTTCCGCCAGGCCCAGCTCGTCGTGCATCATTAAATTTGCACGCAGCTCGTCTAAAAAGCTTAGACTAAAATTCGAGCTAAGACCGTCGGTAGCGATGTTGTAATTAAGCCCGCTTGCGAGCAGCTTTTTAAAGCTCAGCCGCTTTTTGCTAAGCAGGCGGTTGGAGCGCACGCAGTGCGTGATCGAGTGAAGCTTCGGATCAAAGATGCTAAAATCATCCACCCACACGCAATGCGTAAAAAGCGTGCGAAGCCCGCTAAAATGCGCTACAAAGCTCTGCGGCGAGTAAAAAGGCGCGGGCGCGGGATTAAATTTAGAAAGCCGGGCTTTAAATTTGCCGCGACCGGTGCGCAGCCACTGCCGCTCATACGCGCTCTCCATAAAATGCGTGCTTATAGCAAGCTCGTTTTCGCGGGCAAGCTTCGTCGCAAACTCCGTAATCTGCGGGTGCGTCGAGTACGGCGAGTGCACCGACACGGCGGGGATAAAAAGCGAGCTTGCAAGCGCCTTTGAGCGCTCAAATCGCTCTTTAAATTTAGAAATATTCTCCGCCGCAGCGTCTCTGCTCGCACCTAAAATTTCATTAAAAAACACGGTTCTAATGCCGCTTTGCGCGCAAGCTTCAGCCTCGCCGCCGAAGCTTGAAATTTCACCGATCGTGCCCACGCCGCTTCGCATCATCGCGGCGATCTGCTCTGCGACCAGCCGTCCGCGCGCCGCGGCGTCCAGCTGCTGCCTTGAGGCGATGACGTCTCGCATCGGCAACCCCTTATAAAATTTCGCATCCGCAGTCTGTGCCGCTCTACTCCGCTCGCTGTTTGCACTAAGTAGAGCGTAAATTTCGCCGCCGTCCGGCCGCACGGAGAGAGCT
>NZ_CALEDC010000392.1 GCF_937949835.1 uncultured Campylobacter sp. | reverse complement strand
TTATCCGCGCAATCCTCAATATAATGCGACGTGATAGCTTTGTAAAAACCGTATTCATCAAGCGGAAGCGCCTTTTTATAATCATCCTCGCGAGCATTTATTATCGGCTTGTGTTTACCGTACTCTGCACCGCTTCCAAACGATATGATCTTTGCGACCTTGTTTTTTTGCTTGACAATATTGAAAAAAATCCGCAAATTATACTCAGTCACATTTGTCATATACAGCGTATCGCGACCGCCGCCACGATTGGCTAGATGAACGATAGCATCGATTTTATGCGCACGGACAAAATCGTCAACTGCGCTTTCGTCAGTCAAATTTAGCTCGCTACTTTTTGGAGCGAAAACGTTTAAATTTTCATTTAGCGCAAGACGCTTTTTTAAATGCGATCCAATAAAACCGCCACCGCCCGTGATGAAAAGATTCATCTAGCGCTTAGCCTTTTTTCTAAATCTTCTATACGCTGTTCGTCCTCAGCTTTTATCCTTGCGTAAAATCTTCTTTTCGACTTTAGCCACAACAGTTCAAATTTTAATGCCGCGTCGATTCCTTCGCGCGGATTGGCATTAATAGAGTCTATAGCAAAAACTACTTTGCGGGTTTCATATTTGTCTATTAAATTTTCTGCTTTTAGAGTCTTGATAAAATCAATAGATTTGGCTGTAATATTTCCGCCTATTGCGAATTTTAAACCTCTCGCTTTTACGGCGCGAGATACTCGCTGAACGGCATTTAAAATTTTCTCATTATCTACATTTTTTTTAGCCAAACCACATGACTGTGCAAAATCGCTTCTACCGAATGTAATGCTTCTTAGTAGAGAAATTTTTTCTAATTTTAAAATTTCATCTATATTTTCTACTGCGGTTTTTGTCTCGATATTTATAGCAAAATCTATATAATCTCGATTATCTGGATTTATTAAATTTTCTATAACACCTAGATATTTATAAACAGCATACGGGGTTTCTACCATAGGTGCAATGAGTCCCTCTACACCCAAAATGATACTATTATAAATATCCGTAACCGCCTCAGCTCCACCGATCTTTAAGATGATAGGCAAATCTGCTCGATTGGCAATATCTCGCAAACGCATCATCTCCTCCATACGACTTCCCTCGGCTTCAAACTCGGCCTTTAACTCAAATACGCCATATTCGTTTTTAAGCCTTTTAAGTACGTCTACCATCTCAAATTCATTTATATTCATACCTCTTCCTCCAATACGCTTAATATCATTTTAATATCGCCCATATACTTACTATTCCTCTCTACATATCCCCAATCGGGCTGTAATAGCTTAAGTCCTTTTATGCGCTCACATTTTTTTAAATGCATTTCTGAATCATCTATAAAAATCCCGCTATCGCCATCTTTTAAAATTGAATTTATTATATTAGCTTTTGAATTAAATTTAGCAAATATATCTGCCCCCAATATATTATCGTTATTTATAAATTGAATATTAAATCTTTTGGCTAAATCCAATACGGTTTTACTATCTTTAGTAGTTACAATAAAAGTCTGCCGATTCAACTTCATATTTAATAGCTCCAATAAAAACGGATATGGCCTATTCAAAGCCAACCAATTTTCATAGTTATTTGCTTTTAATTTTTTACGAGTCTCAAAAAAGTCTTTTTCAAATTTTTTGGCTTCATCGTTATAATCAAAAACTAAAAGCTCTTTATCGTTATTAGTTATAGCTGTCATCACGAAATAATAATTCCATGCCGGACCCACAAGAGGTCTGAATTTTAAAAATTCAGCATATTGCTTTTCATCAAATTTTTGCCTTAAAAAACTTGGCGTAGATCTACAAACCTCGTAGGCTTCACGTGCAGTATCAAAAAGGACGCCGTCAAAGTCTAAAAATAAAAATCTCATATCAATCCAAAGGCTTTACTATCATATTTTTATAAAATTCATCTCGAGGTAAAAATGGAGCAAGATCTTCCAATGGTTTTGATATCATAGTCCCATTCTGAAGCTTTATAGATGCAACTTTTGGCCCTATGGCTTCATTAGGCGGCAGCATCACTTCGCAAAACACCGATCCCTCGCATGATAAAATTTCATCTATTTTTGCATTGGCATCATCATTATTTTTAATTTGAAATACTTTAAAGCCATAAATTTTAGCAAGCGCCTTCATATCCGGTATACTTACACCACTTATAGGACTTTCGCCGACAAAATTGTTATTGAAATAATTATGTTGAGTTATGCGTATAGAGAGGTATCCATTATTGTTATACATAAAAATTTTAACGGGAAGCCTATAGTGGATAATAGTTTGCAATTCCTGGATATTCATCTGAATGCTTCCATCACCGGTTAAGCATATAGTTTGTCTTTTATTATTTGCTACGCATGCACCAATTAGTGCCGGCAAATCATAGCCCATAGAAGCACATCCGACATTTGCAAAAAGCCTATCACCCGCTCGTACCGGATAGCTCTGAAATGTTGATGTATATGCTATGCCATTGCCGGTAAGCAAGAGAGAATTTTTTGGTAATTTCTCTGAAAGTAATCTTGGAAAATAATATGAACTGACATAATTCTTCTCTTTCAATACGGACTTATCAAAAACAGGATATTTCATTTTTATTCTATTACAATATTTAAGCCAGTCTCCAATTTCTAGATTTAAATCTCTAGCTTTTTCTCTAAGATCATTTATAAAAACCTTTGCATCGGATTTAATTTTTATATCCGGAATAAAAGTTTTTTTATTAAGTTCGTTTTCATCTATATCAATCATAATTTTTTTGGCTTCTCGCGCAAAAAATTCCCAATTAAAGCTCAAAATTCTAAGATTTAATCTTGTACCTAATACTATTACCAAATCGCTATTTTGAATTACAAAATTTCCGGCCCTCTCACCTAAAATTCCCGGTCTACCAAAAAAATACTTATTTGAAGTCTCTATTAAATCAACTCCTGAAATAGAAGTCAAAACAGGGATTTTTAACTCGTCAATCAAGGCTCTAAAATCATCTTTTGCATTGGCTAACCTCACTCCGTTACCCACAATGATAACGGGGCGTTTAGCAGCTTTTAAC
>NZ_CALEDC010000391.1 GCF_937949835.1 uncultured Campylobacter sp. | reverse complement strand
TTTAAAGCCTTGCGAGCTTAGAGTCTCCGCTTGACGAAGCCCGTCCACCGTGATAGCCACACGGTTTTCGTCCACGCCGCGAACGGCATATCCGCTAGCACCGAATCTACCCGTCTCAACCGCCGTGATACCCGTTTGGTATCGTACCAAGTCTCTGCTATCGGTGATCTGTTGCTTCTTGATAGTCTGCGCGGTAGTTTTAGTTTCGCCAACCTTTTGCTCGGCTACGCTTTGCGAATCGACATTGCCCGTTACCTGGATAGTTCCCAGGTCTTGTGAGTTGGCCGGCTCTTCCGCGTAAAGCGAGCCATAGAAGAGCAGCGAGGCATAGAGAGAGAGAGAGAATCTTCTAAACATTCATATTTCCTTACTTAATGATTATAGAATTGATTATTAACGCGGCGAATAATAATACAAAGATTTTTAATGTTTAATTAAATTGCAGTTTAAATTCAAGTATAAATTTTAAATGGCTAAAATTTTGATTTTTAAGAAGTAAAAAATTTTGAATAGTCAAGAAATGCGTAATAGGCGTATTTTAAGCTTTAATATAGCCTAAATTTTGCAAAGCGTTTTTGAAACGGCTAGCAAAAATACTGAAAATTATAAAAGAGCGAATGATAACAAAGCGCATTTTATAATAAGTAACGCGCTTTTTAAATCATGATATTTTTGCCGGTAATTTTAAAATTTTATACCAAATCGCTGCATTGTAAATTTATCATTTTATAGATTGTCGCCTCTCGGGATTTGTTAGCAGATTTATTTATCGGTGCCGGAATAGGGCATAAATTTTTGCCGGGTAGAATTTCACGCTGCGCTATAAATTTTATGCGCCGCGAAATTTTGAAATTTTGTTTTCCACAAATACGGCGAGCGGCAAAATTCTATATCACAAATAAACCATACTACTGCGTTGCGGGTATTGATAATCTACTCGTTTATTCCGCCAAATTAACCCATGCCGCCGTAAATTTTATGTTTTAAAATTTCACGCCGAATCTTTAGCGGCTAAAAAGCCCTAAGCACCGCCGTAACCTGTGCGCTTTTGCGCGGCGAGAAGTAGTGCACGAAGCTAGTGCAGGAGCCATCAGGCACGCATATTTCAGTGCTTAACTTATGCCTTACGTGGATGGAGTCGATACTCGGGATTGTTACCGATGCGCTTGCGATGCCGCTGTATTCTCCAACCTCTATCGGCGCCTCTAGCTCATCCTTTTCAAATACTACGCGCCCGCTTTGCTCTTGCTCTAGCTTAGTGTTTTTCAGCACGATCTTCGGCGCATTTTCGCGGTTTATATAGTCAAATTTTATGTTTAGCTCATACGGAGCGCCCGTGGAGTTATCCTCCTAGAAATCAGGTAGCGGATCCCCTTCCCGATGCTCGAATCTCTTGCCGATAGTCGTAGCGCGCAAGTCCGTATCTATTATAAAATTTTGCAGTTCTATGCGGGCGCCGCCAAAAGAACGAACTAGCATCATAGATTCGTAGTTGCGACCGAAAAAATTATCTGCGATAACATAGCTACCCAAAAGCGAGCTTATGACCACCCAAAACAGAAATATAAATTTAAAAACCTTGCGCAAAACGAACCTTAACGTCTTCATCGCTATCCTTTCAATCTAAAGCTTAAGCGGAATTTCACCCGTAAATCCGCGGATTAAAATTCCGCGCAGGATTTCGCTTATGAAATTTCGCGCCTTTTCGGACTACGGCGGAATTTTAAGGCAGAATTCCGTGGCGAAATTTTACGGCTGAATTATAAAACAAAATTCCGCCCATGAAATTTTGCCTAGAACCTCTTCTGTAAAATTCCATAACGAAATTCGAAGATGAAATTTTATGGGCGGAATTTTATAGCTAAAATTTCACGGCAAGGCTCAGAAATTCTTTCCCGCGGCAAAATTCCACGCCTTAAAATTTTAAGAAAGTATGAAATTTTTTATCTGATCGCAGATCGCTTCTTCGGATTGTGCGGCGTCGATTTGCAGGGTCTCAACGCCGCACGCCCTGCATGCCCGCGCCATAAGATCTTGCACGCGCATTAGGTATTTTAGCCCGCGAGCCTCGATTATATCGCTGCTAGCGCGCGTTTTAAGCCGTTTTTTGACGAGCTGTTCGTCCGCCGAAAATAGCACGATTTTATCTGCAAATTTGCCCCCAAGCGCAAATTTATTAAGCGCGATAAGCTCGCTAAGATCCGCGTTTTCGTCGTTTGCTAGCGCATAGGCGATCCCTGAAATGAAGCCACGATCGCTTAGCACGAGCCTGTCCGCGCCGCCCTTTATCACGCGCTCGTAGTGCTCGGCGCGGTCTGCGAGGAACAAAAGCAGCTCGGCGCGCTTTGAAATTTCGCCGCAGACCTCGCGCAGATTTACGCTGCCGCGCCGCCACTTAAAATCCTCGCCCAAAACGAGGCTTCGCACCGCCTCGCCGAGCTTCGTGCCGCCGGGCTCCTTAGTCACGATCGCTTGCGGAAAAATCGCCGCCAGTCGCGCTATCTGCGTGCTTTTGCCCACGCCGTCGATACCTTCGAATATTACATACATTTTTCGCCTTTAAATTTGTGCGCTATTTTACAAGCTTATAGCTAAATAGCGGCTTTTTTAAACAGCGGGGCGTAAAATTTCGCCTCAAAATCGGGCTTTTGCGCGAGCTTGTACGAGCCGATTTTGATCTTTAGGTGTAAAATTTTATCGGGCGCTTTGTTGCTAAGCACTTACTCTTTGTGGCGCTGCTCGCGGTTAAATTTAGCGCTCGGGCGGATGCGCCGAATAAGCGGTGAGTAAATTTTGCGTTTTCGGACATATACCGAGCGGAGCAGGACGCCAGTCTATAAAGACAGCGCGCGTGCGGATATGATGGCACGTCGGGCGAGGTAGGGAGCCATTATACATAGTAGGATATGTGCTTTGCGAAGCGGATGGCGCTAAACGGAAAGGGCGGCGCTTCTGGCGGAGCAGGGCGGTAGCATCATTCGGCGTAGGGTATGTTTATTGGCAGTGCGGGCTGGCAAACGCTGCGCGCGATGATAAAATCACGACGATGAAATTTTAAATTTTACCTTTATATG
>NZ_CALEDC010000390.1 GCF_937949835.1 uncultured Campylobacter sp. | reverse complement strand
ATAAATTTTGTCCGCTAATATATTCCTAACGCAAAATTAAAATTTATAAATGAAATTTAGCAAACTTGATTGACACTCACTAAAGTTTTATGATATAATCCGCATAAATTTTTAAGATTT
Source organism: uncultured Campylobacter sp. (assembly GCF_937949835.1). Taxonomy (GTDB): domain Bacteria; phylum Campylobacterota; class Campylobacteria; order Campylobacterales; family Campylobacteraceae; genus Campylobacter_B. The sequence goes on along the minus strand of NZ_CALEDC010000390.1, from coordinate 4,893 downwards.
TAAGGATTAAAATGGCAAGTACAAGCAGTTTATACGAAACATTAGGCGTGGATAAATCCGCAAGCGCGGACGTGATCAAAAAAGCCTACCGCAGTCTGGCTCGCATGTATCACCCGAATATCAATAAAGAACCAGGAGCTGAGGATAAATTTAAAGAGATCAACGCCGCGTATGAAATTTTAAGCGACGAGAAAAAGCGGGCGCAGTATGACCGCCACGGCGACGAGATGTTCGGCGGACAGAATTTCCACGATTTCGCGCAGGGCTCGGCGAACATGGGCGATCTAAACGACATCCTAAACAGCATTTTCGGCGGCTCTTTCGGCGCAAAAAGCGCAGGCTCACGTGGCGGATTTAGTTTCAGCTCTTTCGGTGGTGGCGAGGGTTTTAGTGGCTTTAGCGACAGCGGTTTCGGCGGCGGATTTGGCGGCACACAGAGCCTAGATACGCACAGCTCGATTGAAATTCCTTTTGAAACCGCGATACAAGGCGGCGAGATGAGCGTGCGCGTGGGCGGCGAAACGGTTAAATTTAAAGTACCCGCGGGCATCAATGCAGGCGAGAAGCTGCGTATCAGGGGAAAAGGACAAAAATCGGGCGCTCAAAGCGGCGATCTAATTTTAGAGATAAAAATCGCGCCAAGCGCCGAGTATAGCCGCGAAGGCGACGATCTTTTCAAAAAGATTGACGTGCCTTTGAAAACGGCGATGTTTGGCGGAAAAGTAGAAATTTCGACGCCAAGTAAAAGCGCAACGATAAAGATCGCTAAAAACACCAAAAACGGGCAAAAATACCGCCTAAAAGGCTACGGCGTGCAAAACCGCAAGAGTAAAATTTTAGGCGATCTATACGCGGTGGTAAATGTCGTCCTTCCCGACGTCGATTCGCTGGACGAGGACGTCAAAGCCGCGCTGCAAAAGCTATAAGGAGGCACCAAAATGCATGATTATGATGAGCCGGTTTATCTCATATCGATAGTTTCGAAGGTCCTAGATATCCATCCGCAGACGCTGCGGCAATACGAGCGCGAAGGACTCGTAAGCCCGGGGCGCACGGAGGGTAAGATGCGCCTGTACTCGGCGCATGATATGGACCGCATACGTATGATTTTAAACCTTACAAAGGAGCTAGGCGTCAATCTTGCGGGCGTGGACGTGATCTTTCGCCTACAAGAAAGGATTGCCGAGTATGAGCGCGAGATCGAGGAGCTGCGGGCTAGAATTTTAGAGCTTGGCGGAGAGACAGACTAGGGTCTGCAAGATAAAGATTTTAAAGCTCAGCAAAAAAACAGATCCTGGCGCTATAAGCTGAAATTTTAATGCTATCAAAAAGCAAGATCGCCTCGCAAGCGTAGATTCAAGCGATAAATTTTGATTCTCAGAGAGGATTTGTGGGCGCGTTAAATTTCGCGTTAAATTTAAAGTTGCGCTAAGCAAACCCAAGTAAATTTGCTTGCGATTAAATTTAAAAGCCGTCTTATATAATTTAGCTTTAAAATTTAAAATTCCAAGTCGTGCTAGGCTTTAAAATTTTGTCGCGAACCTCTAAATTTAGCGATAAAGTGCGACATAATTTCTCTATTTTTAAGCGGGATTTTAGTAAAATCACATTATAAAATTTACCCGTAAATTTATATGAAAAGATAAAATTTCATCGATTATCGCCTCCGGTAAATGGTCGCGGATAATGTAAAATTTGACAATAAATTTAGCGCTAAATTTTACGTATAATCTTACAAAAAAGGGAGTTAATGGAGCTTGTTATAGAGCTATTTCTTGCGATCACCGCGCTTGCGATAGTGCTAAATATCGTCTTTAAAATTTTTGAAATTCCCACCATCATCGGCTATATCGTTGCAGGCGTGTGCTTTTCGCAGATCTATAGTCTAAGCAGTGTCGAAAACGCCCATATGTCTGAGCTGGCGGAATTTGGCATCGTTTTTTTGATGTTTACTATCGGGCTTGAGTTTAGCTTCCATCACCTGATGAGTATGAAAAAGGACGTATTTTTTAATGGCATACTCCAAGTGCTTGGCACCGGTATTATTCTAGCGCTCATCATCGATCAAGCTTTCGGCGGAAACATAAAAACCGTGATGATTATCGGGCTTGCGCTCGCGCTTAGCTCTACGGCGATCGTGCTAAAAACGCTCAACGAAACAGGCGAAATCAACCAAAACTACGGGCGCAAGGTGCTTGGGATCCTGCTCTTTCAAGACCTCGCCGTCATCCCTATTTTGCTTATGATTGACATATTTGGCTCTACCGACAGCACCCCCGTGAACTATCTAATCTTAAAAACCGCCGTAAGCGCCGCCATAGTGGTAGTGATCCTTTTCGTGCTTGGCAAATTCGCCTTCAACCGCTTCCTCTACTACGTCGTAAGGACAAATTCTAAAGAAATTTTCATCGCGACCATCCTTTTTACCGTCGTGGGGGCTAGCTTTTTGGCGCATGTATTCGGCTTTTCATATACGCTGGGCGCGTTCATCGCGGGTATGCTCATCGCAGAGACCGAGTATAAACACGAGATAGAAGCCGATCTGACGCCGTTTCGAGACATACTGCTGGGGCTTTTCTTTATCACGATTGGCATGCAGATAAATTTTGAAGTCATCGTCTCGCACTATGGGCTAATCCTGCTCGCTATTATCGTTATAATGGCGCTTAAAACGGTTGTGATTTACGCGATCTTATTTCTCTCGACCGGCAAAAGGATAGCGCTAAAAGCGGCGCTGTCGCTATGCCAGATAGGTGAGTTTGCGCTTGCGATCTTTTCGCTGTTGATGAGCCGCGATATGCTAAGTAAGGAAAACGGGCAAATTTTAATTACAGTCGTAACCGCGACTATGATTTTAACGCCGTTTATTCTTAAAAATTTAAACAAAATCGCCAACCGCTTCGAGTCCAAGGTCGAAAAGCTCGAGGATGAGGAGCATAAAACTCAAATCCCGCCGATGAAAAATCATATCATTGTAGCAGGCTACGGCAGGATAGGGCAAGAAGTTGTGCTACGTCTTAAAGATCAGGGGCTGCTATACGTAGTCGCCGAGAGCGATTTAGAGCTTGTGGATCTGGGCAAATCGCGCGGAGAGAATATATATTTTGTAAATATAATGCAAAAAACCGCAATCGACGAGCTGCATGCGCGCGATGCGTCGGTCATCATCCTAACGATCGCAAATCAGCAAAAGCTCGACATCGTCGCCAAAATGCTAAACGGCTCTAATTTAAAAGCAAATATCATAGTGATGCATACGGGTGCCGATCCGCAAAGCGAGCTGCAGAGCGAATACGGCGAAAATTTTATCTTCGTAAAAAAGGAGAGAGTAGTAGCCAATGCGCTTTTGCAAGAGGCGCTGAAATGTAAGCTAACGCAGTAGCCTTGAGCGTTTAAGATCAAATTAAACGGATTTGCTATGCCTAAAATATCCACGCTTCTTTATTTCTTACTTCTACACTCAGCTAATTTAAAGCGTTTTAATGAACGCAGATAAATAAGATATATTTAAATGGCGGGCTTGCAAATTTTAAAGGTACAAAGTGCTGCTTTGGATTGATTTAAATTCTAAATTTAAGCTGTCCTTCCATAGCAAAGGGATACTCCGACAAGGAGCTGATGAAATATATTTGAGCGATAAAGTTATTTAAAAATTCGTTTAAATTTTACTAATTTCACTCTTTTATCTCTTTATAAACGCTTAAGTTGCGTGCTAGGCAAACAAGGGTAGTAATAACGGACACAGGCGTCACTGCTAGAAGATAAAATAAGCCAAAAAATAGCCCTATATCGCTAGATTCACTACCGCCGCCGGCAAGCCATAACGCTATAGCCATAATGGGATAATACAAAACCAATGTCACAATTGCAAAATTTTCTATCGCGAAAATCGTATTGCTTTTTTTTGGGATTTTCTACGAAAAGTTTACTGTATCTGCGTTTTGAAAAGAAAAATATAAGCGTGCAAACGGCGCTAATTATAAACGCCCAGTGTAATTCGTACGAATTTGGTAAAAATAAAATCAAAAAAACCGTTATCGCAAAACTCGCGAAAGCAAATCTGATCAAACGGTGAAGTTGATATTTTTGCTTTAAATTTTTTGCAATTCGTGCTAGAGCTTTGCCGTACTCTAGCGCTTCCTCTTTGCTTTGGATAGATTCTGTTTCAAGGCTCGCGTCATTAAATTTTTGCTCAAATTTAGCGGCTTCATCTTGGGTAGCTTGCGCCTTGCCGTTTGTTTTGTTAAAATTTTGCTCGCCGGAAATTTTATCAAAATTTTCTTTAGGCGAGCTTGCAGGTTTTGTTCTTAAAAAGGTTGTTTTTAGCAAGCTTGTTTTAATCGAAGCTGCAATGTTTATTTTGATGCTTATATATTTTGGTGCATTGCTTGCTATGGCTGTATTTTTGTTTGATCAATTAGGCGATATCTATGGGTTTATCAAAAATCTTACTAATCCTGGCACTTCTACGAATGAGGTTACTTCTGTTGCTTTGTCTGTGTTATCAACTCTCGGTGTTTTTAAGGCTTTTTGGGACGTCTTTAATCTTTATGCTCCGTTTTTCATATCGTTGTTTTTAATAATCGGTGCAAAAATGGGTATGAAACTACTTGAAAAACTTAGAAAAACTATAAATGAGCTTACTTATTATATTACTTGAGGCTTCTAAATGATAACTTACATCGTCGGTAACCCTGGTAGCGGTAAAACATATTACGCAGTCTTTAAAATTCATCAGCTTTTTATTTTCAAGCCAAAGGATACTTTCCTATCAAAGGTCATTAAGCCTGAGAAGCAAAAAGAGTATTTATATTGCTATACCAATATCAACGGCTTTAAGTTCGATTTGGACGCTAAATTTATAAAATTTGACTACGAAAAATTTTACTCCGA
>NZ_CALEDC010000389.1 GCF_937949835.1 uncultured Campylobacter sp. | reverse complement strand
TAAAATTTATTGTGAAATTTGCGCATCAAATTCGACGGAAGTATTATGTGGCAAAGTTTACCCTGACAAACATAGCTAAATTTCACGCTCGATCCGCAGTCGCCTGGGCTTTAAATTTAGACGCACTGCTTGTCGTCTCTACCATCTCTCAGCGAGCCTCGCGGACTTAAGGGGTGCAAGACGATCATCTCGCTACTATCTGCGCTATTCCTTGCCTTTTTCAAGAAACGTCGATCGCTAGTGCGTCTATACTGCCGCCTGCTTTTTCGGAAAAGGGCGATCGCTCACCCTTCTGTTTAAAATTTTATCTATGCGCTCGCGCCTTATTTTGCAAAATCTAAAATTTTAGCGATATTTTCGCGGCTGTAGAGCTCCGCCATATTCCACGCTTTGGCGTTTGTCGCGGCTACGTCTATGACCTCGTCTAGTACCTTACCTTCGATGCCGAGCTGAGCGAGGCTAGTAGGCGTACCAATCTTATCAAACCATGTTTTAAGTGCTGCAATACCTTCATCTGCACTCTTAAGGCCAAAAATTTCACGAGCAAAACGCTCAAACGCGCTTAAATTCCTATCCTTATACCACCTCATCCACGCAGGCATTACCACGCTAAGACCGGCTCCGTGCGCGCAGTCCACGACCGCACTCATCGCATGCTCGATCATATGATTCGGATAGCCGAAGCCGCCCACGCCCACGCAAGTTAGCCCGTTTAGCGCCATCGTCGCAGCCCACGCAAACTCGGCACGCGCGTCGTAATCGCTCGGATCTGCGAGTAGGATTTCAGTCGTACGGATGACGGTTTTGATATTGGCTTCGATATAGGCTCGCACGATATCCGGATGGACGCTAGCGGTAAAATACCCCTCGATGCTGTGCGCGATGATGTCGCTCGCGCTATATACGAGATACTCGCGGCTGACGGTTGCTTGCAGCTGCGGGTTTATGACCGAGACCTTCGGGTATAGACACGGCGCGCTGATCGCGTATTTTTGTTTGGTCTGCTCCTTAGTCACCACGCCGCCGCAGTTCATCTCCGAGCCCGTCGCGGCAAGGGTGATGATGTCAAAAATTTTAAGCGCGCCGCCAGGATTTTTGCCGGTGAAAAAATCCCACACGTCGCCCTCGTAGCAGGCGCCTGCGGCTACGGCTTTTGCGGAGTCCAGTACGCTTCCGCCACCTACAGCAAGCACGCTATCTGCGCCAAATTCTTTGGCGAGCTTGATTGCTTCGTTTACCTTGCTTAGCACGGGATTTGATTTTATGCCGCCAAGCTGCGCAAATTCTATACCGTTTGCCTTTAAGCTGCTCTCCACCACGTCCATCAGACCGCTCTTTCGCACGCGCTCGCTACCGTATAGCACGAGAGCTTTTTTCGCGCCCGCTTCCTTCATATACTGCCCGATATGTTTTTCTTTATCCTTGCCGAATTCTATCCTCACGGGGTTGCAAAAACTAAAATTTGTCATCTTCTCTCCTTTAAATAAAGTTGGCTAAATTATAGCCTTTTTTAAAATTTTGCGGTAGCACGATAGTCCAAATTCCTTGCCTAATCGTACAAATTTAAATATAACCCGAGTAAATTTAAAGGAGAGCATGAACGAAGTAGATAAAATTTTAAAAGACGCCGCAAAGATCGCGGACGAGCTATATCCCGCCTAGAGGCACGCTCAGAAGCCTATAGGGGCGCTTAGCTTCTACCATCAAAGAAAGCCCCAGACTTCATCGCGACGATCTATGAGCCTAGCGTGTGCTTGTGCCTGAGCGGCGGTAAAATGGTGGAATTTAACGGCAAACAGCATCACTACGACATGCAAAAATTCCTACTTTGCGCAAGCGACCTGCCACTTTTGGGGCGGATAGAGCACTACCCGTTTCTATCGGTAAGCATTAAATTTCAAAGCGAGGATATTCTTAAAGCGCTCAAGGAGATAGAAGGGCAGAGCCGCGCGGGCAGACTTCCGTAGTTCGTATAATTTGCAGCGCCGTTTTTTCCGCGCTTTGCTCTAAACATCGAGCGAAATTTTGCTCTCCGATACGATCCGTGGCGTAGATTTTGCGCGAGTCTAAAATTTGTGTCCCGCACCCCGCGTGCTGTTTTACTCGCGCTCGCAGTACCGCTTTGCTGGTATCGCATTGTTGCTACACAAAACAAGAAAGCGGATATTTTGCGGCGTTTTTGTCCGTGAGTGCGGCAAGGAAAAGAGCGATAAGCTCCTCGAAGTTTTGTGCAATAACCAGGGCATCCTCATAGATCGGTTCCGCACCGAATACGATCTTGCCCGCGTCCGCGCCCTGCGTGAGGATGCCCGCGAAGCAGCGTTCGCCTCTGACCGAAAACAAAAACGGCAAGCACCCGCTCCAAAATGCGCTCACGGCGGCTCTTTGCGCATCGTTAGCCACGCACTCCAGGCTGTCTTTTTCAAAATCTCCGTAGCGAAATTCCGCCTCGTCCGAGCTCGGCGATGCATAATCCCTAGCGGATACGAACCAAACGGCGTCCGCAGCGTCGCTCAAAATTTCAAAAGAGCAAACGAAGCGGTAAAAATCTTCGCTTAAATTTTTAAATCTGCCACCCAAAAATTCGCTTTGTGGCAGGCAAATTTCATC
>NZ_CALEDC010000388.1 GCF_937949835.1 uncultured Campylobacter sp. | reverse complement strand
AAAAGATAGAGGACAAAGAGCTTTATGCGAATAGAAATAATGAAGAGACGAATATGGGCGCAAAACTGATGTATAACGCAACGCAAAATGATGAGGTAACGCTTGATTATCGTAAAGTAAATAATAAATTTAGGCGTACATACGGGCGTACGCGAACAACCTCGGGAGGCAATAACGATATTGCAAAAGAGGATATGAAAGGCTATACCGCAAGCCTGTCTCATCAGGGAAAATACGATAAGTTTATGATAGATAGCTACGCAAATTACGATAGCATGAAAGAAAGCGGCGCCCAGGATCTGCGTCTTAGAACGACTACGCTAAATTCTAAAGGCTCATATTTTTTCGATTCAAATGCTTTGAGTTTGGGCGTGCAATACCGAAGCGAGAGATTAAACGAAGCCGCTACTACCGCAGATGAGGCAAATGTCAAAAGATGGGATTATTCGATCTACGGCGAGGATGATTTTTATCTAACTGATGATTTAACGCTAACCGGTGAAATCAGATATAATCGCGACAAGGACTACGGCGGCCATATATCGCCGCGCGCTTATGCCGTTTATCGTTTAAACGAAAGTTTTTCTATTAAAGGCGGCGTTTCGACGGGATATTCAACTCCGGATATTAAGCAGCGTAGCGAGGGCCTTGCCTTGCCGTTTGCAGGAGGCCAGGGAGCGCAGATAGGCAGAAGCTCTTTAAAGCCTGAAAGTAGCATAAGCTACGAAGGTGGGTTTTCTTATGACGATAACGATAAATTTAACTTTAGCGCTACCGCGTTTTATACCGAAATCAAAGATGGAATTTCTACCAAATTAATTTGCCGTCCAAGACCGGGAAATCCTTGCGTGCATAACGGCAAAACTTACAGACGCGGAATTTGGGATACTATAAATATTGGAGAAGCCGAGGTTAGGGGTCTAGAGCTAAGTAGCGATTATCAAATTTTAGATAATTTGAAGCTGCATGCAAACTACGCCTATACGAAATCCGAGCAAAAAACGGGTAGCGAGAAGGGCAAAACCTTAAATAATTTTCCAATCCATTCGGTAAAGCTAGGATTTGATTACGACGTAAGCTCCAAGCTAAACTTATGGTCGCAAATAAATTATTATAGTAGGACGCGCGATAGCCTAAGCTACGATGAGGATATCCGCTCATACACGCTTTTTGATCTGGGCGCGAGCTATAAGCTCACAAAAGACACAAGTTTAAATTTTACGCTTTATAACATATTCAACGAATTCGTACTAACGCGCTCGGGAAATTATCAAATGATGGTCGTAGACGGGATGAAGGCGCAGGTTGGATTTAACGTGAACTTTTAAATTCGCGACGCATTAAATTTCGTCCGCGGATTTAAAATTTAAGGAAATTAATGGCGATTCTAAAAAGGAAAAAATTTTGGTTCAACGTCCATCTTGTTTTGACGCTTATATGCTGCGTGCCGATCTTAATCATAGCCCTTAGCGGCGCTATTATCTCGTATCACGACGAGATTATAGATGCGTTAAATCAAAGCAAATCTTTCGTGAGCCCGAGCGGAAAAGATGCCCTCGAACCCGCCGAAATTTTAAATATTTTCAGAAAAGCCAAGCCCGGTTTTACGCTCAGTTATTATAGAATTCCTCAAAATAAAAATGAGGCGATTAGGCTTTCCGGCACAGATTCTAGCGGCGAGTTTAAATCATATTTTATAGATCCTTATAGCGGCGAAATTACTTCGGAAAATATAGGCGATACGTTTATCGGCGTAGCGCTAAATCTACATACTAATCTAGGTTTTGGGCTAAGCAAAAACGAAACTCTGCGGCTAATAGGCAAAAATATTGTGGCGCTTAGCACGGTTATGTTTATTTTGGTCTTAATTTCAGGCGCGGTGATCTATTATCCTAGCTTTAGAGGGAAAATTTTACGCGCATTTAGGATAAATTTTAAAGCGAGAGGTTATGCATTTTTATATAGCTTGCATGGCGCAGTCGGAGTTTTGCTGCTGCCTATTTTGCTTACGATAAGCGCTAGCGGGCTTTATTGGTCGTATGATTGGATAGCCAAAATCACCAACAGAGCGCTAGGCGAAAAGGAAATTTTTAGAAAAACGAGTTTTACCGAAGTGCGAGGATTTTCGCTCGAGGATGAAGATAAAATTTTAAATTTGCAGACGGCACTTGATATTTTTAAGCGTGAACGCGGTGAAAACTACGAATTCTTTAACATCATCGCTCAAAAAGATGGAGAAAATTTTATGATCTTTTATTTCGATAAAGGCGAAAAGAGCGAAGAGCATATGAATACGATGAGTATAAACGTTAAAAAGGGCATCTTGCGGCATGCTCGCTATGATGATGCGAAAAGTGCTATGCCGCGCCCTTTTACTATACATAAAGCCGTTTTGAGCGTGCATTCGGGCTATATCTTCGGCGAGGTAGGCAAGTTCTTGTTTTGCGTAGCGGCGATTTCAGTGTTATTTTTTATAGTTACGGGATTTTGGATGAGCATAAAAAGAATTTGCAAGAAAAGATAAATCTATGAATTTAAAGCGGAGAAATAGCTTATTCGCGGCGTAAATTTAAAATTTTACCCGAAACGGTATCGCTCTTTTCAGCTAATAAAATTTTATGTGTAGCGCTTTGAAATACTATGTGCAGAGTCTTTGTGGGCCTTGTGCCGCATCCTGATTTTGTTAAATTTGCTTCGGCGTTTCAACCGCGCTCATTTGCCGTTCATAAAATCCCTAATATTCTGCGCGATCATCTTTATCAGCCGTTTGCGAGCCTCGACGCTCGCCCATGCGATGTGAGGCGTGATGACGACGTTGCGGCGATTTTTCACGCGCAAAAGCGGATGGTCCGCCTTCATCGGCTCTGTTTGCAGCACGTCAAGCGCCGTGCGCAGGCCTCGCTCGTCCACGGCACGAGCCAGCGCCTCCTCATCTACGATGCCGCCGCGGCCGAAATTCATCAAGATCGCCCCCTCTTTCATCTTCGCAAGCTCCGCCTCGCCGATCAATCCCGACGTTTTTTCATTTAGCGGAGCGTGGATAGAAATGATATCACAAGCTCTCAAAAGCGCGTCCAGGCTCACTCTGGCAAACTCGCCGTTATCGTTCGCGCCGCCGGTGGAGTAGTATCTCACGTTCGCGCCGAACGTAGCGGCGATGCGGGCGACCTTTGCGCCGATCTGTCCAAGCCCGATGACGCCGAATTCTTTGCCGTAAATTTCGCTGATGGGCGCGTCAATGTGGGTAAAAATTTCGCTCTCGCACCATTTGCCGCTACTGCCGTAATCCGCGTAGTATCCGAGCGCGTTGGTTAGCGCAAACAGCGACGCAAAGGTCTGCTGCACGACGCTGTTCGTCGAATAGCCCGCTACGTTTTTTACCGCGATGCCGCGAGTCTGCGCGGCCTGCATGTCGATGTTATTTGTGCCCGTGGCGCTGACGCAGATCAGCTTAAGCGCGGTTTGCGCCATGATCTCATCCGTGATTAGGACTTTGTTGGTTATGACGACATCGGCGCCGGCTAAGCGCTGTGCGGTTTGCGCGGGCTCGGTCATCTCGTAGCTTTCAAACTCGCCCAAGCTAGCGATCTCACTAAGATCGACATCTCCTCCCAGCGTCGCGGCATCCAAACATACGATTTTCATATTTTCCCCTTTGCGTTTTAAAATTTTAAGTCGTAGCAGCGCGGTTAAATTTAGCCGTTAAATTCCATTGCGCGATTCGGAGCACGGCGCTTAAACAGCAAAATTTTAACTCTGCAAATTTAGCTATTGCG
>NZ_CALEDC010000387.1 GCF_937949835.1 uncultured Campylobacter sp. | reverse complement strand
AAGGGCAAGAAAAACGCAGATCTGTGGCGCAGATACCTTGCGGCGGCGGCGCCTCACGAGATCAAAGCCTCCTGGGTCAAGGGGCATGCGGGACATCCGCAAAACGAGGAGTGCGATGCTATGGCTCGCGCGGCGGCGGAAGCGATAAAGGGCTGAAATTCTGCGGCGAAGCTTGCGGTTGCGCGGATTAAGCATGGATTTGCCCGCGTTTGCTTTGCACGCAGAGCCGCTTCGGCGTAAATTTTATTGCCCGAAGCCGGTTTTAATGCGTTCGCTCACGCAATCGAGCTCTTGTATTTGGGAGCAAGCGTGTTTTTGGCGAGGATTAAATTTGCGGCGAGCGAGCTTCAGCGCGGTTTGCGTTAGGATTAGCGGGCACGTTTAAATTTTATTCGCTTTAGATCAGCCGTCAGTGCGTTTTATTCGCCGCGTTGGTGCAAATTTAGCGCGGGCTATACCTGCACCCATTCGTTTCGTTTGCGCAGGTTTTGTTCGCACCGGATGCCGTTTGCGTGCGAGCCGCCGCGGATTTCGTAAAATTTTATAATAAAGGGTAAAGATGCAAAATTTAGAAAAACTGCAAGAAAAACTGGGCTATAAATTTAAAAACCAGGCCCACCTCAAGATCGCTCTTACGCACAAAAGCGCCAAAAACGGACACAACAACGAGAGACTGGAATTTTTAGGCGATGCGGTGATGGATCTGATCGTGGGCGAGTATCTTTTCAAAAAATTTAGCAGCGACGAGGGCGATCTGAGCAAGCTGCGCGCCGCACTCGTGAACGAAAGTAGCTTTTCTAAATTTGCAAAATTTTTGGGCATCGGTGAGAACCTGAATATGTCGCTGTCCGAGGAGCGCAACGGCGGACGCGAGAAGCCCTCGCTGCTTTCGGACGCGTTTGAGGCGATAATGGGCGCCGTCTATCTTGAGAGCGGGCTGCAAAATACCGCCCGCATCGCGACTGCAATCTTAGAAATCCTCTATCCGCGCATCAGCTTTAACGAGCTCGTTAAAGACTACAAAACCGCGCTGCAAGAGCTCACGCAGGCAAAATTCGGCGTCACGCCCGAATATATTCTTTTAGGCTCGAGCGGCCCCGATCATAAAAAACGCTTCGAAATGGCAGCGCTCGTAGGCGGCAAGCGGCTCTCCTCCGCCGTGGGAGCCAGCAAAAAGGAGGCTGAGCAAAAATGCGCGCAAATCGCGATAGAGCTTTTACAAAACGGCTCCTCGCACGGCACTAGCGCGCAAAATAGCGAGCAAACGGCATGCGGCGACGCACAAAGCGGCGCGAACTGCGCTCAGGACGGCAAAAAAGGCTCGCGAGGCGGCAGCGGACGGGCACAGGGTAGCAAAAAGAGCGACCGCGCCGGCGCATCAGGCGGCACGCCGAGCGCTAAAAAAAGCAATGAGCGAAATGGGCGCGATACGGATAAACAAGGCGGCGGCGATCAAGGAGGCGCGCTATGAATACTTTCGGCAAAAGATTGCGCCTTAGCACCTTCGGCGAGAGCCACGGCGCGGCGATCGGCGGCGTTTTGGACGGCTTTCCGGCGGGCGTGGCGATCGAGCCTTCAAATATCCAAAGCGAGCTTGATCGCCGCAAACCGGGCGGCAAATACGCTACGCCGCGCAAAGAAGCCGACGAGATCGAAATTTTAAGCGGAATTTTTGACGGTCGCAGCACCGGCGCGCCGATCGGATTTATCATCCGCAACACAAACCAACACTCGAAGGACTACGAAAATCTCAAGGATATTTTTCGCCCCGCACACGCCGATTTTTCGTATTTTGCCAAATACGGACTGCGCGATTACCGAGGCGGCGGGCGGGCAAGCGCGCGCGAAACCGCCGTGCGCGTGGCTGCGGGAGCGTTTGCGCAAATCCTGCTAAATCACTTTAAAATTTCCGTAAAAAGCGGAATCTGCGGCGTGGGCGAAATTTACGCGGGAAATTTAGACTTCGACTTTGCGCAAAACAGCGAAATTTTCGCGCTTGATCCCGCTGTGGAGGGCGCGCAAAAGGAGCTAATCCTAAGCGTCAAAAATGCGGGCGATAGTATCGGCGGCTGCGTGCTAACGCGCGTCACGGGCGTGCCTGCGGGACTCGGCGAGCCGCTGTACGGTAAGCTGGATGCGGCGCTTGCGGGCGCGATGATGGGCATAAACGGCGTAAAGGCCGTGCAGATCGGCGCCGGAGTGAAGGCAAGCACGCTAAAAGGCAGCGAAAATAACGATTTCATGGGCGCTAGCAAGAATGCGATCCGCACCAACGGCGGCAAGATAGGCGCAAATTTCGCAAGCAACAACGCAGGCGGAATCTTAGGCGGCATAAGTAGCGGCGCGCCGATCGAGATTGCGACGCATTTTAAGCCTACTCCGAGCATTTTCATGGCGCAGCACAGCGTGGACGTGCGCGGCGCGGACGCGGTCTGCGAGCTGCGCGGGCGGCACGATCCGTGTATCGCCGTGCGCGGCAGCGTCGTAGCCACCGCGATGGCGCGGCTGGCGATCGCCGATGCGCTGCTACTAAACGCGAGCGCGACGCTGGGGAATTTAAAGCGAATTTACGGCGAGGATTAAATTTAGACGGGCGGTGCGGTGAAATTT
>NZ_CALEDC010000386.1 GCF_937949835.1 uncultured Campylobacter sp. | reverse complement strand
TTTATACCAAAAAAGCGATAAAAATTATAAATTTTTATATTCTCTTAAAGGCTTCATAATATTTGCTTCCTTATCTCGTCAAGCCTTAGCTTTTCTTGAAAATCGACCTTTATCGTATCGCGAAAATCTGCCAAAATAGCTATATATTTATCTTCTGTTATCGACATCTCTGTTTTGATTATGTCGTTAAATTTGCGTAAGTACTTTGTCCTGTTTTTATCGTCGATCAAAAAATTAAACTCTTCGTCATTAAGTAGCTTCTTTAAATTTTCTATAAGTTCTTTATTCGCCTTTTCTGTTTGCTTGGAGCTATAAAATATACAAAATAAGCCTATCGGTATAAATATGGATATTATATACCAGCTGTGTTGATCAAGCCAGCCCAAAATTTCTTTTATCGTCTCTATCGTCATTTTATCTCCTGTCGGTCGCTATCTTTTTTACATTTTGGTTCACCGATCGGCGCATAGTCGCTACCTTTTCCAAGAGTTTTCAGGGTGCAGTTTTCAAGCTCAAACGTTACCCATTTATAGTTGCCTATTGACGAATCTATTCTCTCTATGATTTTGCCCTTATCTATTATTCTAGCAATAAGCCTGTCCCTGTCATAGCACTCAATAAACCACTTTTTGTATTCGTCTAGGTTATCGTACTTGTATAACGCACCGTCTTTATAATTTATAGTAAACTCATTATTACCCAAATCTTTTATATTAAGCTGATAAGATAACGCGTCTATCATATGGCATACTTGCTGTTTAGTTATAGATTCAGCGTGTAACCCCACGCAAACTGCTCCTATTAGTAGTAATTTATTTATTTTCATTTTACTATCCTTTTAAAATATCTCTTCGCATAAATTCTTGATTTCTTGCTCCGCCTTGTTGCCGTCGTTCATCTCGACCACTCCGTAGCCTAGTTGCGTGGCTATTTTGTAGCGCTCGCGCTCAAATATGATCGTGCTTGCTAGCCTTATATAATCCTCTTGGAGCTCCTCGATGAATGCTTTCAGGCTGTCTATCTTTTTGTATAAAAATGGATTGGTCGAGGCTCGATTGATCACGATATAGGCTTGTAGCTTTTCGTTTTGTTCTTTGGCCATTTTTACGATATTGACCATTTTATCTAGGACGCTTACGTCAAACTGACTTGGAATGGTCGGGATTATCACGATGTCGCTTAGAGCGATGGCTATTCGCATCTCTCTGCTATCTCGGCCGCCCGTGTCTACGACTATGTCTTTGCCACGATCTACGCTTTGCAAAAATTCTTTTAAATTTTCGCCGTATTTGTAAGCGAAATCAAATGCCTTTGGATGCCCCTCTTCGTTTCGTATATTTAAAAACGTGGCGATCGACTTTTGCGGGTCGGTATCCAGCAGCAAAAGCAGCTCGCCTTTTACTATGCCTTGATTTATAGCTATGTTCGTGGCAAGCGTACTTTTTCCGCTGCCGCCTTTTTCGTTGCAGATCGATACTATCATCATCTCTCCTTTGCATAAAAATTTAAAATGATTATATCGCCTTAAACTTAATAAATAATAAAATATATATTGTTAAAATACTATTTTACAAAATAATATCAAAAATAAAAGATATATTTCAGATAAAATTACACAAAAATAGCAATAAAATTTTACTCTTTTCTAGTCGATAGCAAGAAGTGCATTTTTATGATTAAATAAAGCATTGCGTTAAATGCGATGTAGCAGATTGCGGCTAGCGTTATAAAGAACGCGTCCGCGTTTAGTATTGTTTCTACCCTGTTGGGTAGTTTTAAAAAATATAAAACGGCGTTCGTACCGAACCCTAGCAAATTTATGGCTAAAAATACCCACATAAATCGCTTGACGGGGCTGTTAAATAGTTCTGTTTTCTTTGACTTCTTCATGATTTTAAATAAATTTGCTCCCTAAATTTGATTTATTAGCCTAGTTCTCGGTTTAAGGCCGTTGATTCGCTGAATTATTATCCTGGTAAATAGTTCTTGTCCGTTTAGGACGGCCGATTTCGTGTTGCTTTGAGCATAGTCTTGTTTTACTAGCTCGGGGTATTTTTCCTTGATCTCAAAATCGCAGCCCAATATATGAAACTGCGCCGGGTTGTACCGTAAAAAGAACGTAAGGGGTACGCCGATTACGCCATCATAGTCGATCGGTATGTTTTTATAATTGGTCACTTCTATGATTTTGTAGTTGTCGTATTCCGGGTATTCGTGCTCATTGCCTTTGTATTTTTTCATCAGTCTTACGCCGGTTTGATGCTTTGTGCTTTTTAAATTCGTAAACCACGATACGTTGCTAAATCGCTTTTTGCTGCCGTCCGGGCGAGTAAAAATATTTACTTGGTGATTTCCTAGCCAA
>NZ_CALEDC010000385.1 GCF_937949835.1 uncultured Campylobacter sp. | reverse complement strand
CTAGCGAGCCATATAGGGGTCCAGATGATGGGCAAATAACTGACAGCTTCTGGATTGGAAAAACCGATTTTTATCGCTTTCGTATTTCGGCTGGAAAAAGTATTGGGAACATAATAGGACAAACTGGGTTATATCCATCAGTAGATACTTTCGCCTCCGCCGTTGGGGCCATGCACTATGAGCAGACAACCTCCTATGTTTCGACATATCACACTTTAAATGGGTGGCAAACATCTAGTGCATATATAGCCTTTGCCGATACGGACAGAGGACTTTTATATTTAGGATATCCGTTTAGGGGAGGAAAAACAGACCCTGATGAATTTTCTGCGTATGCAGCTCCTTTATTTTATGCGGATAGCAATAGCCCTATCATGGGGATACGAGAATTTTTAAAGACATGGAACTCCTATCACACCATACTCTATAAAAGCAAAACAAAAATTAATCACTGGAAAACGCTTCTTTCTGCCGCGCTGATAATAGCGAGTTTTGTTGTTTCTTTTATGGCGATCGCCACATATGCTCCATTAGCAACTGCAACTATAGGCGGAAGCTCTGCGTTAGGCTTGTCAGGAATTGCTGCTATTGTAGCGACCATAGGCGGAGTCGGTGGATTTATCGCTACAATAGGCTCTCTTTCGGGTAAAAAAAGCTTAGCTAAATTCGGACGCGTGATGGGTTTTATAGGCGCAATAGGCTCGATCTATCTCTCCGTAAAATCTCTTTTTACCCAATCCGTCGCCGCTCAAAACGCGAGCACCGCGACAAATCAAGCCGTAGCTGGAGCAAGTGGAGCAAATCAAACCTGCCAGCTCTACAACGGCGTAAGCGTGAGCTCTTGGGCTGGCACAAACGCGGGCGCGAGCTCTGCGGTAAATGCGGCACAAGGAGTATCTATCGGTGGCTTTGCCGCCGCAGGAGCTACTAGCACGTCACAGCTTTACCTCACTACCGCACTGAAAGTAGTAGGTATCGGCAGTAAGGCTTTTGCTCTGGTGCAGGATATACGCTCGGAATTTCGCAAACACGGCGACACGCAAGATACAGATATGCAAGAGCAAAGTGACGACGAAAAAGTAATCAGCGTTAGCGGTGACGCGCAGCAAGATGATGGCGACGTAACGCGTAGATTTTATGAGCGCGACGTAGAATACGACATCGGGCTTACGGGCGGCACGTTAATATCGATCGATGATAGCGTATTGGATGAGCCGAATAGCGCGATAAAAAACCTATCGACACGGTAAGATTGCCTAAATTTATCCCCCCCTGCCGATTACTTTTTGCTGATTTTTTAGCTGACTATAAATTTTGTATAAAAAAGTGTATAACTAAAATTTACATCTTGCCTATTTTAGGCGATATATATATTATAATCAAATCCCCTGTGGGTCACCATTTCATCACTTAAAATCAATTAAAATTTTCTAGCATTTAGCTGCCTGCCCTTGAAATTTAAGACCTCATTTGATTTTGTAGTATGTTGATTAAAATTTCATCATATTTTTTTATCTAGGCTAATTGCTCTAGAATGAAAGTCGCGCGAATTAAAATTTAGATCGAATTTTAATTCACGGCTAAAACCCGCTGCTGCTTATATTTTCCAGATTACGCAACCTGTTCCAGTTCTGTTCGTTCTGTAAATTTCTCATATTTTGCCGCTGCTGCATCTGCCTCATCTGCTGCTGCGCTTGGTGTTGCATTAGGCTTTGCTGCGTGGCGATATACCTCTCCTGCGCTCTTTGCTGAGCTTGCGCGCTGTCCGCTCTGAATGAATTAAGCGTATCTTGCGATACCGCTTGCTTTTGCGCCGTCTGCGCGACTTTGGCGTCAGTCTTTTGCCACTTCGCACAGCGGTTTGGCTGCTCCTTGCTTAGCGGGTTTGCGACATCGCATCTGCTCGCGTCCGCCACTAATGAAGCCTCCTCGTCGCCCTGCGAGAGCAGCGAGCAGCCGCCAAGCAACACGACTAAAATAAGGGCAAGGAAAAATTTTAACTTCATAGCCGCCTCTTAAATTTTATCTTTAATTCCCGACCGCCGCTAATCTGCGCCCTTTGCGAGGTCGAACCCGCACTGCGCCACAAGCGCCTTATCGCTTGCGATGCTATCGCCGGTGGTGGTTAGGAAATTGCCCGTAAGCGCCGAGTTGATGCCGCATCCAAGCGCCGTGCGCACGTGCTCGCCCAAATTCCGCCTGCCGCCTGCGAAGCGCAGATACGCGCGCGGCAAGATGAAGCGGTAGATCGCGATCGATTTTAAAATTTCATCGTGCGCTAGCGGCGCGGCGTTTTGCAGCGGAGTGCCCTTGATCGGGGTCAGGATATTGATCGGCACGGAGCTAACGCCCAGCTCTCGCAGCTGCAGCGCCATATCGATGCGATCTTCCATGCTCTCGCCCAGCCCGAAAATCCCGCCGCTACATACGTCAAGCCCCACGGCGCGGCAGTTTTGTATCGTTTGGATGCGGTCGTCGTATCTGTGCGTCGTGCAGATCTGCGGATAAAATTTGCGCGAAGTCTCGAGATTGTGATGATAGGTCTGCACGCCGCTAGCTTTAAGCAGCGCCAGCGCGGGCTTTGAGGCGATTCCCAGCGAGGCGCACAGATGCAGCCGCGTTTCGCTTCGCAGCCGCTCATAGATCTCGCAGTATGCCTTAAGATCGGAGCTTTTTTGAGAAATTCCGCGCCCGCTGGCGACGAGCGAAAAGCGGTGCGTCTGCTCGGCTTCGTTTGCAAGCGCGGCGCTTAGCACCTGCTGCTCGCTCAAAATTCCGTAAGTCTCGCAGCCCGTGTTAAAATGCGCCGACTGCGCGCAGTATTTGCAGTCCTCGCTACAGCGCCCCGATTTTACGTTTATGATCGTACAGAGATTAAATTTATCGCCGCAAAACTCGCGCCTGATCTCATCCGCCGCTGCAAAAAGCGCGCCCAAATCCTCGCATCGCGCCAGCTCTAGCGCCTGCTGCTTTGCAATCCCGCAGCCGCCTATCACGCGATCTTTCAGCGCGCAAACATAAGCCTTATCTATCAGCATTCATCCTTTTTGATAAAAATGCGTAATTATACAATGCGAAATTTAAAGCAAAGCTCGAGCGCGAAATTTTGGCATAGGAATTTTCCGCTAAAAATTTACGCGGAATTTTATGCCCTTTGTGCGCCGCTTTTGTGCCGTAGCTTTTACGGACGGCTCGTCTGCGGTATCCGCGCGCAATTTATCGTTTTGAAATTTTATTTTGGCTAAAATTGCGACTTTAAATTTAAAGGTAAAAAATGAAATACGACGTTATCGTTGTGGGCGGCGGACACGCGGGTATCGAGGCAAGCTTAGCCGCCGCAAAAATGGGCGCAAAGACGCTGCTAATTACGATCTTAGCCGAGCAGATCGGCGCTGCGAGCTGTAACCCTGCAATTGGCGGCCTTGCGAAGGGACATCTGGTAAAGGAGATCGACGCGCTGGGCGGTCAGATGGGGCTTGCGGCGGATGCGTGCGGGCTGCAGTTTAGAATTTTAAACGAGAGCAAGGGCCCCGCGGTGCGCGGCTCGCGCGCTCAGATCGATATGGACGAATACCGCATTTACATGCGAAATTTGCTGCTAAACACGCAGGGGCTGGACATAAGTCAGGAGATCGCGAGCGAAATTTTAACCTGCGAGCAAGGAGGCGTTCCGCGCGTTTGCGGCGTTAAGACCCATCTTGGCAACGTTTATGAGACCGAGCATCTGATAATCACCGCCGGCACCTTTTTAAACGGGCTAATTCACGTGGGCGAGAACAAGCTGCAAGCAGGGCGCGTGGGCGAGCTAGCTAGCGTCGAGCTAGCCGAATCGCTACGGAGTCTAGGGCTGCAAATGGGGCGACTAAAGACGGGCACCTGCCCAAGGATCGATGCTAAGACGATCGATTTTAGCGTGCTTGAGCGCCAAGACGGCGACGCGGATCCGCGCGCTTTTAGCTTTCGCAGCAAAAATTTTGCGCCGAAGCAGCTTGCTTGTTTCATCGCTTATACGAACGAGCGCACGCACGAGATCATCCGCGAAAATTTCGCCCGCGCGCCGATGTTTACGGGGCAAATTTCAAGCACCGGCCCGCGCTACTGCCCGAGCATCGAGACTAAAATTTATGAATTTCCGGCTCGCGACCGCCACCACGTCTTCGTCGAGCCGCAGACGCGCGAGGCTACGGAGTATTACGTAAACGGGCTTTCTACGAGCCTTCCTTACGACGTGCAGATTGCGTTTTTGCGCACGATCAGAGGCTTTGAAAATGCTAAAATTGTCCGCCCCGGATATGCGATCGAGTACGATTTCGTCGATCCTACCGAGCTTAAGCGCAGCCTCGAGACCAAAAAGATCCGCGGGCTTTTTTTAGCGGGGCAGATCAACGGCACCACCGGCTACGAGGAGGCCGCGGCGCAGGGGCTGATGGCGGGCATCAACGCCGTGCTTGATTTGCGCGGGCGGCAGCCTTTGATTTTGCGTAGAGATGAGGCGTATATCGGCGTTTTGATCGATGATCTCGTCACCAAGGGCACGAACGAGCCTTACCGAATGTTTACTTCGCGCGCGGAATTTCGCCTGCTGCTGCGCGAGGGCAACGCCGTGCTGCGTCTAAGCGAATATGGCCGCGAGATCGGGCTTTTAGACGAGGCGAGCTACGAGCGGGCGAGCAAATTTAAGCACGACGCGCAGAGCGGAATGGAATTTTTGCTAAAAACGCAGATTACCCCTTCAAAACAGACGCTTAGCCTGCTGCAAAGCATTGGCGCGGAGCCTATTTCGCAAAGCTGTAGTTTACAAAAAATCGCCTCTCAAAGCGGTTTTTCAAAGGCGGGACTGCTTGCTCTGGCGCCGCATTTTGAGGGCTTTAGCGATGAGGTTTTGGATGAAATTTTAACGCAGTGCAAGTATCATTTCTACATCGCGATGCAGCGCGCAGAGGTCGAGAGGATGAAGGGGCTGCTGGGCGTCGCGATCCCGCCGCAGATCGATTTTAGCAAGATCGGCGGGCTTAGTAATGAGATCGTGCAGAAGCTAAACCGCTTTGCGCCGCCGACGCTGTTTGCCGCGAGCGAGATCAGCGGCGTAACGCCCGCCGCGATCGATATTTTGCACATCTACATCAAGCAAAATTTTGGCCTGAAATAAGCTGCGCGTCTGGCGTGAGAAAGCTGTAGTAGAATTTTACTACACAGGCAAAATAGGAATGAGCATGCAAGATGAGTTAAATTTAAGCCTGAAAAAAAATGCAAGAGACTACGACAAAGAGCCGCTAGTCATCAAAGACGAAACTAATCAAGTCATAAAAATTTCGATTATTTTGATGCTCGCGTTAATGGCTTTTGGAACTTTAAGAAACGTATTTTTTAGCGGCAACTCCGATATGTTTAAAATTTCATTATACTTTTTGCTCGTCATAGGCAGGAGAAAATTCGATATGAATTTCTATAGAAACGCTTATGTCTATTTTTACAACGATAAAATCGTCAAGATAATTGACGGCGAAATTTTTGCGGAAATTACGCCGCGTCAAATACGAAAGCTTCACAAAACAGTATCCTATGCGCTTCCGATACATTACGGGCTAGATAGCGTCGGCGGTAAAACAGGCGTAATATTTCTTGTCGTTATCATGGCGGCTATGTTTGTAGTGCTGCCCGTAGCGACATCTATTTTTATAATTTTAGCGACGATCTGCGTAGTGCTTTTGCCTCAGATCATTTTTCACTTCGGAGGTGACGTCGATAGCGTTTTTGATATGATATTTTTACAGGGCAAAAACGGTTTGTTTTGTAATTTTATGATCAGCGATCCAAACGATTACGCCGAGCTGCGTAGATATTTCAAAGCCGTTTGTAATAAAAATTTAGACCTAGCCGAAAAGAAAATCACGGCGTTATTTGAAGTAAGCAAATTGGAGGTAAATTTATTAGCTAAATTTATCACGGAGCGCAACAAAAAGGGCGATGCCTAGAGTTAAATTTGGATTTTAGCAGAGCCGGTAAAGCTTATAAAATTTAAAAATATAGTTAAATTTTGTGCTCTGCCGCTTTAGATTTTTAAATTTAATTCAAAATTTTGCGATCCGTCAAATTTAATCCTATCTGCTAATTTCTGTCAGGGGCGTAAATACAGATAAAGCTTATCGCTCCTGGCGCGCCAAAAGTGGATAAATTTACGTCGGAATTTTACGCAACCCGGGTAAAATTTTATTCGCGAAATGAGAACGGATTTAAAATTTAACCGTTTTTTCAAGCGAATTTTGCCACAATTGCGCTCAAATTTCATTGGGGCGAAAGATGAAAAAATATACCAAACAAATCCTCGCGATGCTCGCGCTAAACGCGATTTACAGCGGCTCGGGGATCTTAATTTTAAGCTTTATCAATAAATATCTACTTGACGGCGCCGAAAGAGGCGGCAGGATCATCGCGCTATTTTTCGCGCTTTTGGCGATATTTCTGCTGCTTTCGGTGCTAAGCCGCATCATGCTTTGCAAGATGGAAAACGACTTCGTGTTCGATCTGCGCACCAAGATCATCAAGCAGATCATCGATACGAAGTTCGAGCGCATCGAGGCTGCGTCGAAGGCGAACCTGCTTGCGTCCCTTTCCAGCGATATTTCGCGCCTGACCGAGGGCTTTATGCGCATTTCCGAGCTGATCCAAGGCGCGATGATAGTGCTATTTTGCGGTATCTACGTGCTGTACATCGCGCCTATGATGTTTGCGTTTTTATTCGTCTGGATCGGCGCGCTGATGATTTTCAACCGTTTTTTGATGAAAAAGGTAATGCAAAATTACGATCTGTACCGCCAAAACGAGGACGTTTTGTATAAAAACTACGCCGCGGCGATCGAGGGGCACAAGGAGCTGTCACTAAGCCTAGCCAAAGCAAAGAGCCTATACGAAAACGACTTTTTGCCCAACGCGCAAAATTTGCGCCAAAGCTCGCTGCGAGCCGAGGTTTACGGCGCATTCGCGAGTAATTTTATGAATGTAATGATGCTTGGCGCGGTGGGATTTGTGCTTTATTTTGGGCTTAGCGGAGGCAAGGCGGAACTTGCAAACGCCGTAACGATCGCGCTTACGGTGCTTTTTTTGCGCGCGCCTTTGATGATGCTCATATTCTCGCTTCCTAGCGTGCTGCGCGCAAAGATCGCCTACGCAAAGATCAATGAGTTAAATTTAGACCCTTTCGTGCAGGGCTTCGAGCTTGCGCAAATGCAGCCGTGGCGCAGCTTGGAGCTTAAAGACGTGGGCTTTTCGTATCCGGGCGGCAGGTTCGGCATCAAAGGGGTAAGCTTGCAGCTAAATGCGGGCGAGACGGTGTTTTTAATCGGCGAAAACGGCAGCGGAAAATCGACGCTTTTTATGATCTTAGCGGGCCTTTATACGCCGCAAGCAGGCGAAATTTTAGCCGACGGCGCGGCTCTTAAACCCTCTGATCTGCGCGCCTACAGCAACAACATAAGCGCGGTTTTCAGCGATTTTTATCTCTTCGACTACGCTACGGGCGATGCGGAGATCGCGCGCGAGTGGCTCGCGCTCACGCACCTGCAGGATAAGGTTGAGCTAAAGGGGGCTAAATTTAGCACCACGAGCCTATCTAGCGGGCAGCGCAAGCGCCTAGCGCTCGTAAGCGTGCTGATGGACGGGCGAAAATTTTTGATGCTCGACGAGTTTGCCGCCGATCTCGATCCGCAGTTTCGCGCGGAGTTTTACGAGCGGATTTTGCCCGAGCTGAAATCGCGCGGATATACGATCTTTGCGATCTCGCACGATGATAAATACTTCGGCGCCGCAGATAAAATTTATAAGATGCAAAGAGGCGAAATTTCGCGCATAAAGTAAAGCGGCGAAATTTTAAAATTCTACGCAGAATTTCGCGATGGAATTTGGCGTCTAGATGAAATTTCGCCTTAGGATTTCGCTGCGAAATTCTACGATTGAAATTTAAGTGGCAAGGCGAAATTCGCTTAAAATTTTATAGCGCAAATTCCGCTTCAAGCCCCTATGCTAAAGTTTGCAGTAGATAGAATTTTGCCTCTTTGGCGCAAATTGCAAAAATTTAACCGAAATTTACTAAATTTTGATTATACTGCACCCACAATTTAAAAAGAAAGGATAGGAATGAAAAAAGTTCTTATTGCATGTGCTGCGGTTGCGGCGTTTAGTTCGAGTGTATTCGCCGCTGACGGCGCTACTTTATATAAAAAATGCGTGGCCTGTCATGGAGCTAACGCCGAGAAGCCTTATCTTGGCGGCAAAGTACCTGCGCTAAACACCCTAAGCAAGGAAGATATCATCGCTAGCCTAAAAGGCTACAAAGACGGCACTCTAGGCGACGGCAAGGGAAAATTTGGCATGATGGGCGTTATGAAAGGTCAAGCAGCTTCGCTTAACGACGAATCGATCGAAGCGCTAGCCGATTTCATCGTTTCTAAAAAATAATTTCAGACTTCATTCGGCGAGCTTCGCGCTCGCCGAGCTTCGCTTAACTTTAAATTTTAAAATTCTACGCTAATATCACGTAAAAATTCCAAAGGCTCATAATGTTTAACGGACTGATCAGAGAGATCGCGCAGGTTGCGAGCTTTAGCGGCGATTTGCTGCGATTGCGCGCGAGATACCGCCCCGCGCTCGGCGATAGCGTCGCGGTAAACGGCGCGTGCCTGAGCGTGACACGGCTTTTTGCGGATGGATTTGCGGTGCAGCTTTCGAGCGAAACGGCGCGCGTCATCGCCGTGCAAAACCTGCGCGGACCTGTGCATATCGAGCCTGCGATGCGGATTGGGGATCGCATAGACGGGCATTTGATCCAAGGGCACGTCGATGCTGTGGGTGAAATTTATAAAATTTCAAAGCTTGCAAGCGGCGTCGATTTTTTCATCCGAGCGCCGATGCATATAGCGCCGCTGCTAGCGCCGAAGGGCTCGGTAGCGATCGACGGCGTGAGCCTAACGATCAACGAAGTGCTTGGGGGCGGCGGTACGCACGGG
>NZ_CALEDC010000384.1 GCF_937949835.1 uncultured Campylobacter sp. | reverse complement strand
ATATCTAAAACACGAATAGGTAAAGATAAATTTCAAAATTTAGCGGCTCGCCGGCGGATGTGTCGTATAAAGCAGGCGCCGCAAAAAGGCGGGTAAATTTAAGTGGTAAATTTTAAAATTTAGATCGGAATTTCGGCGCTGACGTGGTAGATAAATTTTAAACGGGTTGTAAATTTAAAAAGATATGAGATAAAATTTCGCGCAGATCTGCAAATTTAAAATCCGCAAATCCGCGCAAGTTGCTACAAGCGTGACTCGTAGCGACGTAGCGTGTAAAGACGTTTAAGCATCTTTTTGCGAGCTGAAATTTTTTGCTTTTTGCGGACTTCCGTCATCGGCTCAAAAAATCGTCTCGCGCGAACCTCGGTAACGACTAGGTTACGATCGGTCTGCTTCTTAAAGCGTCTGTAAGCTTCGTCAAATGATTCGTTCGGATATACCTTTACTCCAGGCACTTTCCTCACCGCCTTTCAAAAAAATGAATCGTGAGTTTAGCGAAAAATTCCTTAAATTTGCTTTTGAAGCGCTTTTTTATACTTCCACACGCTCTTGTTGTTGCGAGTATCTATCATCGAAAGCTCTAAAAGTAGGCTTTCGCTTGCTTGCGCGGTAGAATTTTTAGCTGCAGAATTTAAGCTTTTTGATTTTTTAGATCCCGTCTTACCGTCGTTTGCCACAGCAGGGCTTTGTGGTAAAATTTTACCTACCAAGATGTAATCCGGCGCGTAGATCGAGCCGCTTTCTACGGCGTGATAGCCACGGCTTACGCCATCATTGCTAAATACGAGTTCATCTTTACTTGGGGCGTCTGTGACGACTGCTTTGCCTGAATGCAGCAGTGAAATTCTAATTTTTTTGCTCAAAAATTCCGCATCCACGCCGTGCGCGTTCGTCCCGTCCAATGGCTCGATGCCGACGACGCTGAATCTACCGCCTCTCTTGCCGACGATACGCTTTGAGAGTAGATCAGCGATGCTTTCGCCTGCGATGCGCTCCAGATATGCGTTTGGATATCCTGCGTGATCGATGCCTCCGGTAAGCGCCGAATTATCCGCGCTTTTAGAGCCTTTAAGCGCAGCGCAGCCTGCTAAAAAGGCACACAGCAAGATCACGAAAAAACTTATTTTAAAATTTTTCATAGCATTTCCAAATTTTATAAAATAAACTCCGCGATTATAGCGAGATTTGGTTAAATTTCGTTTTTTATAAGCAAAATTTGTAACGGATATTCCGCTCGTTCCTTTAATTTTGAGTTAAAGATTCCTTGATATACTTTCTGCCAATTTATTCAGAAAATTCTCGGGGTGCTTATGAAAAAAATCATTAAAAGAGACGGAAGTTTTCAAGAATTTCAATCCTACAAAATAAAAGATGCTATCAAAAAAGCCTACAAAAGCGTCGGTACCGAATTTGACGAAAAGGTTTTCGATAACGTAATGAGCGCGATCGTTTTTAAGGATAAATTAAGCGTCGAGGATATTCAGGATCTCATCGAGAAAAAGCTCTTCGAAGCGGGCGATTTCGCTGTTTTGAAAAGCTTCATGATCTACCGCCACACGCACAAGATGCAGCGCGAGCACATTTTGGGGCTTGAGGAGGATACGACCTATATCAACTGCACCCAGACGGTCAATGAATACATCAGCAAGCAGGATTGGCGAATTTTAGCAAATTCCAATACCAGCTACTCAAACGCAGGCCTGATAAACAATACCGCCGGCAAGGTCATCGCAAACTACTGGCTAGATAAAATTTACTCTCGCGAGGAGGGCGCGGCGCACCGAAACGGCGACTATCATATCCACGATCTGGACTGCCTTACGGCGTATTGCGCGGGCTGGAGCTTGCGCGTGCTTCTAAACGAGGGCTTTAACGGCGTGCGCGGCAGGGTCGAGAGCAAGGCGCCGAAGCATTTCCGCGAAGCGCTGTATCAGATGGCAAATTTCCTTGGAATTTTACAAAGCGAATGGGCGGGCGCACAGGCGTTTAGTAGCTTTGATACATATCTGGCGCCATACGTTTTCCGCGACAAATTAAGCGACGATGAGGTCAAAAAGGCGATCACGAGCTTCGTGTTCAACCTAAACGTTCCGGCGCGCTGGGGTCAGAGCCCATTTACCAACGTCACCATCGATATGACCTGCCCGGATGATCTAAAAACGCAGATCCCTACGCATAACAACGAGCATCTATTTAAAAATTTACACGACGAGGAGCTTTTGGCCGAGGCTAAAAGGCGCGGCAAGGACTCGCTAGAGGCTTTGACTTACGGCGATTTCGAGCCTGAGATGAACCGCATCGTGATCGCGTTTTACGAGGTTTTAACGACGGGCGATAAGTGCGGCCAGCCGTTTACCTTCCCGATCCCTACGGTAAATTTAACGGAGGAGTTTGATTGGGATACTCCTGCAGCCGACGCGGTATTTGAAAACACCGCCAAGGTAGGCTCAAGCTATTTTCAAAATTTTATCGGCTCGCAATATATCACTAACGAAAATGGTGAGCGTGTACCCAATCCAAAGGCGTATAAGCCTGGCGCCGTACGCTCGATGTGCTGCCGCTTGCAGCTCGATCTGCGCGAGCTTCTAAAGCGCGGCGGAGGGCTTTTCGGAAGCGCGGAGATGACGGGAAGCATCGGCGTCGTAACGATAAATTTAGCCCGCCTAGGCTATCTGTATAAAAATAACGAAGAGGCGCTGTATGCGAGGCTGGACGAGCTTTTAGAGCTTGCAAAATCGACGCTTGAAAAGAAGCGAAAATTCGTTACCGAGATGTTTGAACGCGGCTTATATCCATACACGAAGCGCTATCTGCCGGGCTTTAACAACCATTTCAGCACCATCGGCATCAACGGCGCAAACGAGATGATCCGAAATTTTAGCGGCAACAAAGAAGATATTACGACGGAATTCGGGCGTAAATTTGCCCTTAAAATGGTTGAGTATCTGCGCGAGAAGATTCGCTCGTTTCAGGAACAGACGGGCAACCTATACAATCTCGAAGCTACGCCTGCCGAGGGCACTACGTATCGCTTCGCCAAAGAGGATAAGAAGCGCTACGCAGACATCATCCAAGCGGGATTTGATAAAAACATATACTACACCAATTCGACGCAGCTTCCGGCAAATTTCGGAAGCGATCCGTTTGAGGCGCTGGCGATGCAGGACGAGCTGCAAAGCTCCTATACCGGCGGCACGGTGCTGCATCTGTATATGAAGGAGCGCATCAGCTCGGCTCAGGCGTGCAAACAGCTCGTAAAAAGCGTAGTGCAAAACTACAAGCTTCCTTATATCACGATCACGCCGATTTTTAGCGTCTGCCATAAGCACGGCTACATCAGCGGCGAGCATGAATACTGCCCGAAATGCGACGAGGAACTGCTTGCGGAATACAAGGCCAAGCAGAGCAAGGGCGCCTAAATAGCGATTTAAATTTTAATCTTAATGAAAGGATGGAGAATGGAATTTCCAAAAGAGTTAGAAGCAAAACGCACAAAATGCGTCGTTTACACAAGAGTAATGGGCTATTTACGCCCAGTAGAGAGCTTTAATATCGGAAAGAAGGGCGAACACAAAGAGCGCGTCTTTTTTGAAGAGAAAAAAGACAAAAAGCAGATCGCCTAGTCGCCGCTACCGGCCAAATGCAACAAACGCATACGAAGCCGCCGCAAGCCTTAAACCTGCATAACGCGCAGATTTACGAGATCACGCCGTTTACGATGCTTGATTTTGCTGATCACATCGCCGCGATTGCGTGGTTTTGCGGCTGCAATATGCGCTGCATATACTGCTACAACCCACAAATCGTTACTTCTCAGGGTAAAATTTCAAACGAAGAGTTTCTGCGCTTTTTGGATGCGCGCGCGGGCAAGCTTCAGGGCATCGTATTTAGCGGCGGCGAATGCACCTGTGCGAGCGATTTTATCCCGCTGGCGCACGAAGTTAAACGGCGCGGCTTTTTGCTCAAGGTCGACACCAACGGATCAAATCCGCAAAAGATCGAAGAGGCGCTAAGCCTGGGGCTGATCGATTATATCGCGCTTGATTTTAAGGCGCCGCGGCAGGATTTTGAGCTCATCACGAAGTCAAGCTTATACGATAAATTTCTGCAAACTCTTAGGCTTTTACTGCGGCGAAATTTTAAATTTGAGGTGCGCACGACCGTGCATGCCGATTTTTTAAACGAAGCGAAGATCGAGCGGATGGCGCAAATTCTATACAGCGAGGGTTATCGCGGCGTTTATTATCTGCAAAACTTCCTGCCCACCGGCGATAATTTCGGCCATTTAGACGCGCCGCTTGCGAGCTTTGATCCGAGCAAAATCCGCACCGATCTAAAGATCGAACTTCGAAATTTTGATTAAATTTGCGCTGCCATGAGCATCTTGCCGCGATGAACGCGATGAAATTTTATCTAGCGCGCATTGCCCGGCATATATTGTGCCTCGATAAAATTCCGCCTCGCCGTTTGCCGCAATGGTGCTTACTGCAGGCATTGGCGAAAAGCAAATAGATGGAATCGCACCGCATGCCTTTAAAATTTCATCATAAAATTCCTCTGTCATAAAATTTTATTCCGAAGCTTCGCCGTAAAATTTCATTTCAAAGCTCCAAGTATACAGCTGGTATAAAATTTAGCTTTTGCTCGCTTAGTCGCAAAATTCCGCCATGTATCCCTGCCGAGCTGTGTGCGCCTTATAAAATTCCGCGCAAATTTTATGGGCGAAATTTCACGCCTTTAAATTTCACCTGCAAAGCCTTCGATAAGATTTTTTTCGTTACAATACGCCCTAAATTTTTAAAAAGGCAAAAAATGGATAGGAAAAAAATCTACAACCCCTTCTCCGACGAGACGCTTACCGATCGCAAGGTCTTCGGCGGCAATCCGCAGGGAATTTTAAATTTTACCAAGGCGAAATATCAATGGGCGCTGAAGCTTTGGGATCTGATGGAGGCCAACACCTGGTTTCCTAAAGAGGTCGATACCACCGACGACGTGCGCGATTATAACTTCAATCTCACAAGCGCCGAGAAGCGGATGTACGATCTCGTGTGGAGCCAGCTGATATCTATGGATAGCTTTCAGACCAACAATCTTGCCGATAATATCAACCCCTACATCACGGCTCCGGAGATCAACGCCGTGCTCGCTCGCCAAGCCTACGAGGAGGCCAACCACAGCAAGTCCTACGCCGTCATGGTCGAGGCGATCTGTGAAAATACCGATCTGATTTACGAGATGGAGAAGCACGACGATATGCTTCGTAGGAAAAACGACTACATCTCAAGCGTCTATGAGGAGCTTGCGGGCGAGGTTAGCGACGATAAGCTGCTGCTAGCGATGGTGGCAAATCAAATTTTAGAGGGGATCTACTTCTACAGCGGCTTTACCTCGATCTATGCGCTCGCTCGCGCGGGCAAGATGCTAGGCAGCGCGCAGATGATCCGCTTCATACAGCGCGACGAGATCACGCATCTGCTACTCTTTCAAAACATGATAAATTCCGTCCGCAAGGAGCGCGCCGATCTGTTTAACAAGCGCAACGTGGATAAAATTTACGAGATGTTCGAGACGGCGGGAAACTTAGAGATCGATTGGGGCAAATACATCACGGATAACCAAATCATGGGCTTTACGGACGACATCATCGAAGAATACATCCACTACCTGGTCGATCAACGCCTGCTCGCCATCGGGCTTGAGAAGCGATACGGCGCGAAACACCCGATAAAATGGG
>NZ_CALEDC010000383.1 GCF_937949835.1 uncultured Campylobacter sp. | reverse complement strand
GAGCGGAATTTTAAATCGTGCGCTGTTTTTGCGGACCTCTCGCGGAATGAATCCAAAAATTTTCCCTAGCAAATTCCAGCTCAAAGGCACTTTTCTGGCGCTCGGGGCGGAGCTTAAAAATCAGTTTGCGATCTACAAAGACGGGCAAATTTTCATCTCGCCCTACATCGGCGATCTTAAAAACGTCGCCACGAATGAGCGATTTTTCGCGCTTTTGGATATGTTCGTGCGCGCCTACGAGCTGAAGTTCGACGCCGTCATCGCGGATCTGCACCCGCAGTTTTTGCACACGCATTTTTTCGAGCAGCGCGGATACCCCGTGATCCGCTACCAGCCCCATTTCGCGCATCTGGTTTCAAATTTAGCGCAAAATGATCTTCTTTTTAGCGGCAAAAAATACCTCGGCTTTTGCTTCGACGGCACCGGCTACGGCACGGACGGCACGATCTGGGGAGGCGAGGTGATGGTGTTTGACCCGCACGGCTATCGTCGCGTCGCAAAATTTGACGAGATCGCGCTTATCGGCGGCGAGAATGCGATCAAAAACATCTACAAACTTGCGCTTGCTCTCGTGTTTAAATTTAATGCAAAGGACGCTGCGCGCGAGTTTTTGGCAAAATTTAGCGCGAGCGAAGTCGCAAATTTAGAAAAAATCGCACCGCGTGCCGTCCGCTCAAGCTCGCTAGGGCGTCTGTTCGACGCGTTTGCGGCGGTCATTTGCGACCTGCGAACCGTAAGCTTCGACGGCGAAGCGGGCATGCGACTTGAGAGCCTATATATCGACGGCTGCGAGCAGAGCTACAAATTTACGCTGCGAAAGGAGGGCGAAAATTTTATCCAAAACGCGCCGCATTTCGCTTCACAGCAACGAAGCGCCGATGATTTGGCGCGAGCGGGGCAGGGCGGTTTAAATGCGCAAAATCATAGCGGTGCGAAAGATAGCTGCGCGCTACAAGGCGATTTTAAAGAGCTGGCTGGCGATGCGGCGAGCAAAAGCAAGCTTGGGTCGGCGGCCCAAAACATCGCCGAAAGCAGCGATAAAAAGAATGAAAGTTCCGCCGCAAATTCTATAAACCAAGCATCCGCCCTAAATTTAATAAATCTTGAAAGCAAAGACGCTTCTAGCGCCGATCAAACCCCGCAGAATAGAGCTTACGCGCTGAGCCTTGAGGGCGAATGTTATGTGATTGA
>NZ_CALEDC010000382.1 GCF_937949835.1 uncultured Campylobacter sp. | reverse complement strand
TAGGGGTAATTGCTCATGGTCACAATATAATATATCCCGAACAAAGCAGATATCTTTATAAGGAATTAGAGAAAAAATATTTGATTATATCGGAGGCTTTACTAGCGGATACGATAAAGATAGTATGTCGCTTGCGGCAAATCTTGACGTACTAAACGATCCTAGTGCCGATATATTTAAAAAGCAACGAGCCGCACAGGATATAGCAAATCAAATGGGGGTAAAGGTTAAATTTGCCAATCTAAATAGAGGAAGCGGAGGAAAATTTAACTCAGACGATCCGAATGCCGTATATATCAATACGAAGCACATTAGCAATGCGAAAGAATTTATGACATCTTTGCGACACGAGCTTGTTCATCGCAGCGATAATAAACGAGGCTCTTTCATACCTAAAGATCCCGCGCAAAATCAATTCGCTACCAACTATGCCCTAGGCATGTTAAGTATGTCGGAAAAGGCTTTAAGATTAAACGGCAGAAGCCTTAACGACTATTCGCCCAAAGTAAATCCTAACGATAAAACCGTAGTAGCCGATACCAGATACTTTTACTCGCTGGATCAGAGGAAGAGCGATGATGCTGCTGTGGCAGCTGTTCTGCCTATTATAGAGGCAGCCTCCGCTTCTATCTTTTTTATTAAGACTAGACAGTTATCAAAAGATTTTGGAAATTGGTTAACAAATTGGTATGAAGGCGATCAATACAATGCTTACTGGAATTATCCTGGAAAATATCCTGACAATGGCGGCACTACAAAGGAACGATCAAACATAAATTATGATAGAATTCTAAACGATTTAGAAAATAAAAATATACAGGCAAGAAGCTGGGACAAAAATGATCATATAAAAATATTCCCTAAAAATAGAGAAGAAAAACTACCATACACTCAAATACCTCAATCGCCTATAAAACCCGAATTAACGATCGGCGGCGGTATTCAGGGTAGAGAAACGGGATTTGGGGAGAATATACGTTATGCAGACAATGCAAAAGATGCCAAAAGAGTTGGTAGTAACGCAGCGGCAAATGAGTTAGCAAAAACACGAGATTATGCAGATGCGCATGCTCTAAAAGAAGCGAATTTAGATGGTCAATTTGATAAAATACCTTCACATTATGATATATATTATCATAAGGAAAGTAAAACTATATTTTTGAAGCATAAAACTACCGGGCGAATGATAGAAGCCCAGTAAATTTGTAAATTTATGAGGAGCATAAATGACTACTATGTATGTTGCTTTTTATTTATCGTCGGATAAATATAACTTTGATTTTTCGGACTTGATCCTAGATGAGAAGACCAATGAATATAAAATTAGTTATATAAAAAAATATAAAATCGGCGACATAGATGAAAGGCGCGGCAAGGTTAGAAATAGCTGTAGATGGCTATGCTATACTGCCAAGAAAGAGTGCGTATTTACAAGCGATGCCTTAAAAGATTTGTATGAAATTTTAAAAACGAACTTCGATGATATCAAAAAGAGGGTATCGGAATTAAATTTAGACGCCAATATCGATATAGTGATAGATATGACAGAAAAGGACGATATATATTCCATCGACTTTAGTAAAGAAATGATAAAAATGTGCGCCGAACTAAATGCCGATGTCTGCGTAGACGGGATATATTATTAATTTGTGTGGGGAGAGAGACGGCGTAGAAAATAAATTTCTAATACCCTGCTCAAAAGGTAAAAATGAATAAATTTATAAAGCAGCTTTCTTTCTTTACCCTTGCTCTTTTAACCGCCGCCCTCATCTCCCAAAAAAGCGCCGCATCTGCAAGCTCATATACCTGGGGCTTTAGCGTAGGCGCCTCCGCAGAGCTTAGCGGAACCGCTTCCAAAGATAGCTCTAAATCAACTGGCTCCTTAGCTTCTAATCTTAGCGGCAAGAATATTAAAATTTTAACTGATAGCAATAAAGATACCG
>NZ_CALEDC010000381.1 GCF_937949835.1 uncultured Campylobacter sp. | reverse complement strand
AGTACCAGCACGTAAATCGCTAGTCTCGGGCTAAAAAGATCCGCTGACTCGGCAAAGTTCGTCTGGGCTGCGTTACGTATCATCTCAGAATCGATTACGACGTTATAGCTATCCATAAAATACGCTGTAAACGACGAAATAAAAAAGCAGATCATCAAAATCGGCTTGGTCGTATAGCGCGAGCTAAAAATCGTAAAAAATAGCGTCAAAAAAGCGATCAAAGCTGCCATGTCGCAGACAAGATAGATAAAATTTAGCCCCGAGATTCCGTAGGCATTTATGATATTTTTAAAAAACGAGAAGTTAAAAAACATCACAAAAGCAAGCGAGCTTAGAAAAATAAGTTTCTGCTGCGACGGATTTTTAAAAAAGCTAAGCACAAGCGTTCCTTGAGATAAAATTTCAAGTTGAAATTTTACGGCGTTTTGGTAAATGCTCGGAAATTCCGCGCTTCGTATCTCATAAATCGTAGCAAAATTTTTGTGAAATTTTAAAATTCCGCGCGTATTCATCTTAGCTTCATCTTGGAATTTTAAAATTGCGCCATCCAAAATAAAATTTGGAAATAAAATTAAAAGGATTAAAGATGAAAAATCTTAAAGCTTTAGGCACAATCGCCGCTACATTCGCCCTTGTGGGCGCATTAAACGCAGGAAGTTTTAGCGAAAAAGACGCTAAAGTTTCATTCGATCAAGCAATAGGAATCGCACAGCAAAACTTTGGTGACGCGACTATAAAAAGCGTAGAAATCGACGATGAGCACGGAAGGCTCATCTATGAGATCGAGTCGTATAAAGAAGGTAGCGAAAGCGAGATCAAAATCGACGCTCAAAGCGGAGAAATTCTAAAGACTCAAACGCAAAAGAAGCTAAAGCCTAGTAAAATTGATTATTCGCAGGTCAAAATCAGTGCCGCAGACGCTCGCGCCAAAGCACTTAGCGCAAACGCCGGCTGGGATTTTCGCGAGGTTGATTTAGAAAGTAACGGCGGTAAGCCTGCATACGAAGTCAAACTGCGCCAAGGCATGAGCAAAAAAGAGGTGCTAATCGACGCTGCTACGGGCGAGCAGATCTTGCAGCGTCAAAAATAAGCGAAGGTGCGAGATGAAAAATCAAAGCTTAAAGAGCGGAGTGCACAACTCGGCCCAAACTAACGAGGCTTTGGACACTATAGATTTCAGCTTAAACAAAAACGCTGACTATGGCGTCCAAAATGCAGACGCAGCTAAAAATTTAGATGAAAATGCGCAGGATTTTTCGGCAAATTTAGCGAGTGAAACGAGCGGGCGGAACCCCGAGCCCTGCGAGCAAAATTCTAAAGATTTTTCTAGCGTGGAATGTTGCGAAAATCAAAAAAATTCTTCGGAAGCGAAAGATTGTGAGGACGAGCGGGATTCTTCGCAGACACAAGACTTATCAAGTGCGCAAAATTTCGCTAGCGAGCAAAATTTCGCCGATACGCAAAATTTTTCAGATACAAGCAATTTAGCAAGCGCGCGAGATCATGCCAGCGCAGCAAGCTGCGCGGAGGTTTGTAATTCTTGCAAGCCAGTGCTTTGCAGCCGCTGCAAGCGCGAAATCGCTAAGCAAAATTTCAAGTTTGGCTGCGTAGGATTTGGGCTTTTTGCGTTAAATATCGCAGCAGGCGCGCTAAATTTTTTAGGAAGATTAGGAAGCGTGGCGGATAAAAAGGCAAGCGAGATTAGAGCTAGGCAAAAGGCGCCTGCGAATTAGCGCGGCCCCAATGCTACTGAAATTTAGCGGTGCATAAAGCGAGCGGGTTTACACATCCAAGGCGCCGCAAAATTTATGC
>NZ_CALEDC010000380.1 GCF_937949835.1 uncultured Campylobacter sp. | reverse complement strand
CGTATCGCTTGGGATTACCCGCTCATAGTTTGGAAATTTGCCGTTAATAAGCTTTGTAAAAAACTCAAAATTTTCGCTCACCGCTAGCAGCACGTTTTCGTCGTAGTAAATTTTAATTTTGTCCGAAAATAGCTTTTGAATTTCGCCTATCGCCTTTTTAGGGATTAAAATTTTAGTATCTAGCTCGCTCGCTTTTGATTGAGTGATCAGCTTATAAACGCTAAGTCGCTTAGTATCGGTTCCGACTAAATTTAAAAAGCCCTCTTTTACGTCGATTAAGGCCCCGTTTAGCTCATATTTTGGATTGTTCGTATCAATCGACGGATAGATCTTTTTAAGGCTTCTGCCTAAAATTCCAGCATTTACGTCAAAGCTGTTTTTACCATCTATTGTAGGAAAGCTTGGAAAATCCCTCGTTTCAAACATCGGAAGCTTGTACTTGGATTTTTTTTGCTTTACGAAGAGCGCTCCGTTGACAGTTTCTAAAGTAACGCTATCGTCGCTTAGGCCTTTTATGACGCTAAGAAGCTTACCGCCGTTTGCCGTAGCTTCGCCTTCCGTTTCTATTGAAACATTTTGAAGATTATAGCTTAGACCGATTTCATGATCGGTAGCTTTTATACTAAAAATTCCATCTTTAGCACTCATTAAAAGATGCGAAGTTATTGAGCTTAGATCTTTCTTATCGAGATAGGAGCTGGTATTGGAAACTATCTCTTCTAGAATTTTTTTAGTGATTAACACTTTCATATTTTTATCCTTTTAAATTTTTATCGTTGTAGTAGTTGGTAAGCGGTTTTTGTGAAAAACTTATCCTAAAGCTTGTCTTTAGGTAGTTTATCCAGTGAGTAAGTAGCTTTGTTTTATTCACTTTTATTCACCTTTTTTGCTTTATTTTCATAAAGTTTAAATTTCATTCTTTTCCTTCTTAGTTATTTTGTTTTTTAGCTCTTCAATTTTTATCTTTAACATCTCGTCGGTTTGTATGAGTTCGTTGATTTTTTTGATATTTTTGCTGATGGCGCTGTGATCTTTTAGATTAAAAAATGCGGCGATTTTAGGCATTGAGTTTTGAGTTAACTGTTTGGTTAGATATATGCAAATTTGGCGCGCTTCGACGACGTTTTTAGCTCGCGTTTTGCTCTTTAGCTCGCTAGGTTTTACGTTCAGTTCTTTTGAAATCACCTCTATGACGTGTTCAAGGCTCACACTTGAATATTTTTGATGGATCTGATCTTGCAGTGTACTTTTGGTAAATTCTAGCGTGATCTTCGTGCGAAGTATCGAGGAATATGCATTTAGTTTATTTATTGCGCCTTCGATTTCGCGGATATTATCGCCCATATTTGCGGCGATATATTCTACGACGTCGTGTGGAATTCTAACGCGATTTTCCTCGCTCTTTTTATTGATAATGGCGATTTTAGTTTCTAGATCCGGCGGGGTTATGTTTGCTATTATGCCGCTTTCAAATCGCGTTGTGAGGCGACTTTCAAAGCCTTTTAGGAATTTTGGTGGCAGATCGTTGGTTAGCACGATTTGGCAGTTTTTGTCTTTTAGCTCGTTGAATGTATAAAAAAGCTCCTCTTGAGCTTTATCACGTCCAATTAAAAATTGAATGTCGTCGATGAGCAAAACGTCGCAATTGCGGTATTTTTGTTTAAATTTATCGATCGAGTTGTTTTTGAGATTAAAGACAAAATCATTAGCGAACTGCTCGCTGGTAACGCAAATGACGGTCTTTCCTTTTTTGATGCAGTAATTTCCGATCGATTGAAGCAGATGAGTTTTTCCAAGCCCGCTAGGCCCGTAGATAAAGAGCGGATTAAAGCGAATTCCTGGCTCTTTTGCGACGGATACCGAACATTCGAAGGCAAATTTATTTGAATCGCCGATGATGAAATTTTCGAAGTTATAATTTTCGCTTAAAATAGTGCTTTTAGGCTTTTCTGAGATTATTTTTACCTTTTCTTTCGGCGAAATTTTAGCTTTTGAGGTGATTTTGACGATTACGTCGTTAAGCCCGAACTGTTTTTTGATAAGCTCTTTTATCTTAGTGCCGTATTTTGTCTGGGCATATTTGGCTATAAACTCGTTAGTTGCGTTATAGATGAAAAACCCTGGTGTCGAGTTTTTATCGTTAAATTTCAAATTTTTAATGTATCTAGAGTATTCGGTAGGTAAAATTTCCTTCTCTAAATTCGATAAAATTTCTTGTGCTTGCGACGTCGCCATAAAATTCCCTTACAAATTAGATTAAGATTTTAGCTAAATTTCGCTAAATTTGCGGTAAATTTAAGTTTATTCACTTGTGATTAAGCCGTGAATAAGCGTGAAAGAGGGTTATGAAAATTTTAGGAATCGATCCGGGAACTAGAAATTTAGGCTATGCGATTTTGGAAAAAGATGTGAATAAGATTGTTCTTATCGAAGCGGGACTTGTGAAAATGAAGGCTGAAAACGTGCAATTTCAAATGACGCAGATGAGCGAGGCGATCGATCAAATTTTTAGCGCTCATAAGATCGATGAGGTCGCGATAGAATCGATGTTTTATGCCTATAATCCGCAATCTGTTTTAAAGCTCGCTCAGTTTCGCGGCGCGCTGGCTCTTAAAATTTTACAAATTTTTGGAAATTTTGCCGAATATACGCCGCTTCAAATAAAAAAATCGGTCACCGGAAAGGCAAAGGCGGCGAAGGAGCAGGTTGCGTTCATGGTGAAGCGGATCTTGGGGATTAATAAGGAGATTAAGCCGCTTGATATCACTGATGCCATAGCTATCGCGCTTACGCATGCAAATGTTATGCGCTTAGCGCCTAAATAGGAGGGTTTATATGAAAATCGCTATTTTGCAAATGGACGTGAAAATGGCTCAAAATTTTGCAGATTGTGAGCAAAATTTTATCCGCGCGCGAGAGCTTATAGATCGCGCGCTAAAACGCGGCGCGGACGTATTGGTGCTGCCCGAGGCCTTTAATACGGGTTTTAATACGGCTAAATTTAAAGAATTTGCCGATACGAACGCTGCTCATACAAAAAAATTTTTAAGCGAAATTTCGCAAAAAGGCGGCGCCGTTTTGATTGTCGGAGCGATAAATTCTAGGCAAAATAAAATTTACAATTCCGCTTTCATCTATCAAAACGGAGCCGAAATTTTACGCTACGACAAGATCCACGCCTTCTCGCTCGCTCGCGAAAACGAGATCGTAAGCGGCGGCGATAAGTTAGGTCTTTGCGATATTAAATTTAAAAATCGCGCGGTTAAAATCGGCGTCGCGGTCTGCTACGATCTGCGCTTTTGTGAAATTTTTCGCGCTTTAGCGCTTCGCGGCGCGCAGATTGTTTTTGTGATCGCGCAGTTTGCGCAGAGCCGCATAGAGCATTTTATCACGCTTGCTAAGGCCCGCGCGATCGAAAATCAAATTTTTATCTGCGCGGTAAACGGCT
>NZ_CALEDC010000379.1 GCF_937949835.1 uncultured Campylobacter sp. | reverse complement strand
GCTCGATCGCCAAAGACATTTTCGGCGATAAAAAGGGCGAAGTGCAGTTCGTAGCTGTAACCGCGGGCGAGAGAATCCCGTTTTTGAAAAATAATAAGGTCGATATGGTTATCGGCACCTTTATGATTACACAAGAGCGCAAGAAGCAGGTGGATTTCTCACTTCCGTATCTATCGGTAAATTTTGGCATCGTAACGCGTAAAGAGGATCAAGTGAAGGACTTCGCACAGGTTCTCGATATGAGAATTTCGATCGAAAAGAACCCAAACGGCTCGATGACCGAGCGCTATTTGCGAAAGGAAAAATTTAGCAATTTAGTTTACTGCAAAAATACCTCCGAGTGCTACGCGATGATGAAGGACGGCAGAGCCGACGGCTACGCCAATGACAACATCATCGTCCTAGCCTATGCCGTAGTAGACGATACGCTCGAAGTGCCGTTTAAAAACCTAGGCGCAGCGGAATTCTTAGGCGTCGGCGTGCAAAAAGGCAATCAAAGTTTGCTTGATTTCATCAATGCCGATCTAATCAAACTAAGCAAAGAGGGCTTTTTCAAAAAGGCTTATCAGGACACTTTCGAGCCTTTTTACCGCGGCACAGCGGATAAAAAATACTTCCTGCTAGATGGAATTTATGACTTATTATAAAAGCGAGCTAGAAATTAAAATATAAAATTTATCGAAGGCAGTTTGCATAACGAATAAATCTTGGGATTTAAAATTTAGCGAATTTGCGAAATTTTAAATCCCCACTTCGCCCCTAAATTTCAAACCTGCATACGCGCGGTGATTGAATTTTAAACCGCTTGCATTTATTTTCTCTAAAATATATAGTGCTATAATTATTCCGAAAACTAAAAAGTAGGGGGCTTTTTATGAGATTACTTTTTATTTTAGCCTTATTTTGCGCTAGCATTTTTGCAAATACACTAGATGAAATCAGGCAGGCAGGGGTTATCAGAGTAGGCGTGCGCGAAGGTCGTCCGCCGCTAAGCGAGTCTAATAACGGCAAGTTTGAGGGCTTTGAAATCGAGCTTGCTAGCTCGATCGCCAAAGACATTTTCGGCGATAAAAAGGGCGAAGTGCAGTTCGTAGC
>NZ_CALEDC010000378.1 GCF_937949835.1 uncultured Campylobacter sp. | reverse complement strand
GCCGACTAACGAGTGGAGCGGCAGCGTCGGCGCCGAATACGGCTCGCACAAATACATGCTAGGTCTTTTTGAAACCAGCGGCGCGCTGATTGATGATAAACTATTTTTGGGCTTAAACGGCTCGGCGTCCAAAGAGGACGGCTGGATCATCAACGATCTAAACGGAGATAAAGCCAACGACAAGAAAAATTACAATTTCGGACTAAATTTAAAGATAGTGCCGACCGATCGTTTTACGATTAAAATTTACGGCGATCTTTTTCACCGCCAGGACAACTCGCTCGACGAGCTTTTTATCCCAAAATCGAGATTTGGCAATATCTCAAAAAGCGAAGCCAAGCATATAAACTTAGAAACTCCCGCCCGCGTAAAGCAAACCTCTAGCTCGGGAGCGTTAGATCTAAAATATGAATTTGACAAATTTGATGCGACCTCGGCTACGACCTTTCGTAGAGCCAAAAAAGACGGGCTTTACGACGAGGATTTCGGTAGTAAAATAACCTATCTCGACCCCGATCACTACGGGCTAATTACATTTTTAAATTCTAAAAATGATACCTTCTCCGAGGAGCTTAGATTTAGTAGCGTAGGCGAGCAAAGCTTCAAATGGGTCGGTGGACTTTATTACGAAAACGAAAAGCAAGTCTTCGGCCCGATCGGCGACCAATACGGCGACGGCGGTAGGACGATAGTCGAGGATTGGCCTTCGGTCAATCGCGCGCAGACGGCATCGGTATTCGGTCAGATCATCTATCCGATCACGAGCAAATTTGATGCTACGCTTGGCGGCAGGTATCAGCAGATCAGAAAACACACAAAGGTCGATTACTTTTCATACGAGCTGGGACACAATCCCGGTGCGCCCGCGTTTTCGATGGACGAAAAAGCGACATTTAGGACGTTTTTGCCAAAAATCGCACTTGGATACGATATCACCGACGAGCTAAATATTTACGCGATGTATTCAAAGGGCTATCTAGCCGGCGGCTTTAATTTCTACACCACCGGCGGCAGCAGGGAGGATAATAAATTTGACGCACAAACGAGCGATGATTACGAGATCGGTGTAAAGGGTTCGTATGAGAGCTTTAGATTTTCTACCGCGCTATTTTATATGGACATCAAGGGCACGCATATATTCTACACCGACCCCAATAACCCCAACATCTACTCGACCGCAAACGCCGATAAATCAAAATCTATGGGTGTGGAATTTGAAGGCGTCGCAAAAGCGAGCAAGGAGCTTGATATAAATTTAGCCGCAAGTCTGCTAAAGACCAAATACGGAGATTACATCAACAAAGACGGCACGAATAATAAAGGTAATAAAATCGAGAAAAACCCCGAGTATAAGCTCTCT
>NZ_CALEDC010000377.1 GCF_937949835.1 uncultured Campylobacter sp. | reverse complement strand
CTCAAAATTTCGCCCGCTTAGCCTCTCGCAGGATTTTTTCTCGCTTAGCCTTCACTCGCGCCTCGGCTCTCGCGGCGCGATCAAGCTTGATCCTGCGCAAAACCGCTTCATCGCGACCATTGACGGCGCGCCGCACTACCTCGCTACGGCCAAACTCGCTCCGAAAGCAAACGACGACGCGCTTAGCGCTCTTGTGCGCGAGGCGCAAAAGAGCGAAATTTTAATCTCCGGCACCGCCCTTTTTAGCGCTTTGGGCAAAAGTGCGGGCGTGCGTGAAAGCTCCGTCGCGGGCGCCGTATCGCTTAGCCTGTGCGCGGCGCTGCTGCTGGCGGCATTTTCGCGCGCACGGATCTTCTGCCTGCTGCTGCCCGCGCTTTTCGGGCTTGCCTGCGGCGTAGCGGCTACGATGGCGATCCGCGGCTCGATCCACATCCTAAGCGCCGTGGTTTCGACGAGCCTAATCGGGCTGATGTTGGATTACGCGGTGCACTGGCTGGGCGCAAATATCGCGCGCCGCATCGAAGCTCGCTCGATAAAAAGCATGCGAAATATCCTACTTCTAGGGTTTTTCATCACCGCAGGAGGCTACTTCGTATTTTTATTCAGCCCGTTTTTTCTGCTCAAAGAGATCGCGATCTTTGCGATAGCCGCACTTGCGGGAGCGTTTTGCTTTAGCTACTTCGCCCTACCACTGCTTCTTGAAGGGGTAGAATTTCGTCCCGCCCCAGTCTTTGCAAAAGCTCTTGAGCTCTACGCAAAGGCGCTTTGCAAAATAAGCTTAAAGCGCTCGCCATCATTTGCGCGGCTCTGCTTGCATTTTTGTATTTTAAGATGGAGTTTAAGGACGACGTCAGCGAATATGCGAACTTAGATAAAAACCTAATCGCGATGAGCGCCAAACTCGCAAGCATCGGCGGCTCCAGCTTCGATCTAATAGTGGGCAACGATGCGAGCGCGGTAGCCAAAGAGGTCGTAGCGCGCGGTCTTGCGGACTCATACGCGGGTGCG
>NZ_CALEDC010000376.1 GCF_937949835.1 uncultured Campylobacter sp. | reverse complement strand
AAACATCGCCGCATCAAGTTCGTCAAATTTTATCTTACCGCCCTTGATCACGCGCCCCATCATCGCTTCGGTTACGACTTGCGCTTGCTCGTAAATTTCTTTTTCCATAAAAAATCTAAAGCCCTCTTTTTGCGCGTAGCCTTTATCTTTCGGAAGCTCACTAAAGGCGCAATTATGCGGTTTAGAGTTTTTAAAAACGTCGATTTGCCCAAGCTTTGCAACGCCGTAAATTTGATCATCCAGATACGCGGCCGTATTCGCAAGCCCGATGAGCGGAGCGTCCGATGAGCTAAAGAAAATTTCGTTTTTATCGTTTTTTGCGACGATCAGCGGAGCTGCGTTTTTAGCAAAGAAAATTTCGCCCGGAGCGGCCTTGGTGATCAAAAGCGTTGCGTATGCGCCTTTTAGCCGTTTAATTGTGGCTTCATATGCCTTAAATGCGTCGTTGCTAGCCTTGAAATTTTTCTCGAAAAGATGCACGATCACTTCGGTATCGGTCTGGCTTAAAAATTTCACGCCGTCCGCTTCGAGCTCGTCCTTTAGCTCGATGTAGTTTTCGATGATGCCGTTATGCACGACGAAGCTAAAATCTCCAAAATGCGGATGCGCGTTAAGCTCAGTAGGCTTTCCGTGCGTCGCCCAGCGAGTATGTCCGATCGCAACGCCAAAGCCTTGCGAAGTGAAATCTTTCATCTTTTCTTCGAGATTATTTAACTTGCCGACCGCTTTGAAATACTTTATATTCGCACTCTCATCCATCACGGCAAGCCCAGCGCTATCGTATCCGCGATATTCGAGTTCCTTTAGTCCGTTTATTATGATTTTTTTCTTTTCGGCGTTTCCTATGTAGCCTACGATTCCACACATTTTGCTTTCCTTGTTTAAAATTTGGCGTCCATTTTACTACGCTATTTTAAATTAACGAAATTCGGCTCTAAATTTAGTCCGCTTATCCGTTTTGTAAGCAAAAAATTATATAATTAGCACAAAATTTGGCTTGGGAAATCGATGGAAATTTTAGAAAAACTACAAAGCGGCGAGAGACTAAATTACGAAGACGGCGTAAAATTATGGGATCTGGATCTTTTTGATCTGGGCAAATTCGCCTTTGCTATTCGCAAAGAAAAAAACGGCAAAAACGTCTATTTCAACGCAAATCGTCATATCAATCCTTCGAATTTATGCGCAGATACCTGTAAATTTTGCGCATTTTCGGCGCACCGCAAGAACAAAAACGCCTACACGATGAGCGATGATGAGATCATGCGTATCGTGGACGAGACGGTAGCGCGCGGCACGAAGGAGATTCATATCGTAAGCTCGCACAACCCATTCGTTACGCCGCAGCAATATTTGGGAATTTTCAAAGCGATAAAGCAAAAATATCCGCTTCTGCATATCAAGGCGATGACCGCGGCGGAGATCGATTACTGGCGG
The DNA here is from genome assembly GCF_937949835.1 of uncultured Campylobacter sp. Lineage (GTDB taxonomy): Bacteria > Campylobacterota > Campylobacteria > Campylobacterales > Campylobacteraceae > Campylobacter_B. Next base: position 1,369 of record NZ_CALEDC010000376.1, on the reverse strand, counting down.
CGAAAGTGGAAGATGAGCTACGAAGAGACGATAGAGCTGATGATGCAAAGCGGCGTGGATTCGATGCCCGGCGGCGGCGCCGAAATTTTTGACGAACGGATCAGGGATCAAATTTGCAAAGGCAAGGTCTCAAGCGAGCAGTGGCTACGTATCCATTCGCTGTGGCATGCGCGCGGGCGTCAGAGCAACGCCACGATGCTCTTTGGCCATATCGAAAGCCGCGAGCACCGCATCGATCACATCTTGCGCATCCGTGCGCTGCAAGATGAGAGCCTCTCTCGCGCTAACGGCGGCGGTTTCAACGCCTTCATCCCACTCGTGTATCAGCGCGAGAACAACTACCTGGACGTGAAGGGCTTTTTGGGCTCGGTCGAAATTTTAAAAACGATCGCGATTAGTAGAATTTTGCTCGACAACGTCGCGCATATCAAGGCGTATTGGGCGACCTCGACCTTAAATTTAGCTCTCGTAGCGCAGGATTTCGGCGCGGACGATCTTGACGGCACGATTGAAAACGAAAGCATTCAAAGTAGCGCCGGCGCCGGTAGCAAAAAAGGGCAGAGCAAGCGCGATTTTATCGATATGATCGGCACTGCGGGCTTTGTGCCAGTCGAGCGCGATAGCTTGTATAATCAGATCGAAATTTACGAATAAATTCTAAAGGAGGAGCAAGTGGAGAAATTCTTTCATCTCGCCGCGGCAAAAACGTCGGTAAAACAGGAGCTTATCGCAGGGCTTACTACGTTTTTGGCGATGATTTACATCGTGCCGGTAAACGCTAACATTATGAGCATCGCAGGCATGCCGTTTGATGCGCTGGTTACGGCAACCGCGCTTATTACGATAATCGCGACGCTATTTAACGGGCTTTTTGCGAATACCCCCGTAGCGCTTAGCGTCGGCATGGGGCTAAATGCGTATTTTACCTTTGCGTTGTGCGTGGATGCGAAGATGCCGTGGCAGAGTGCACTTGGCATCGTAGCGATAAGCGGGGCGCTTTTTACCGTGCTTTCGTTTACGAACTTTCGCGTTTGGGTTATCAAATCTATCCCGCTTGATCTGCGTCGCGCCATAAGTGCGGGTATCGGGGCTTTCATCTGCTTCATCGGACTTAAACAGATGGGTGTCATCGCGCCTAGTCAGGCGACGCTAGTAACTTTAGGAAATTTAAAAGATCTAAATGTTTTGCTTGGAATTTTAGGCTTAGCGGTTGTGCTCGTGCTTTTCGTGCTTAGAATCAAGGCGGCGTTTATCTTAAGCATTTTGATTACTTCGTGCGTTGCGTGGGTGGCTGGAATTTCGCCCGCACCGCATGGCATAGTAAGCGCACCAAGCGGCATAACGCCGATATTTGCTAAGCTAGATATCC
>NZ_CALEDC010000375.1 GCF_937949835.1 uncultured Campylobacter sp. | reverse complement strand
TTGAAATTTTTTCTAACTCATCTTTACCGCTTCTAGCCTATTTTTGTATCTCTAGCCCGACGCCGCTTTTGCGCTCCTAGCCGACTTTTATGCTTTTGATCCACCGCCTTGCGTTTAGCCATAAATTTAAATCTACAATTAGACTCTATGACGATACGGAATTTTAAAAGCGACGGACGGATTAAATTTATGAAATTTATGTGCAAGACGATGCTTTGCGCCGCATAAAAAAACATGCCGTACCAAAATCAGACGTCGCGACGCCCGTCTGCTTGAGGTGCCGCTATAAAATACGGCTACCGGGGCGGCCGACCGCCGGCAGAAACTACTTCCGCGCGCAGCTTGAGATGCGCCGCAGTAAAACATCGAGCTTAGCTCCGCCGCCGTCAAATACGCTAAATTTATCGCGCGCATTTACTCCCTGGTATTGCAGCCCTTCGCTCCGCCATAGACTTGCGGCGCGCAGAGGATTTTTAAATTTCAAAACAAGCATAAATTTTAAAATTTTATAGCACAGGCGCCTAAAGAGCGCGAGCGACAGCCGAAATTAAAATTTGCCTTTAAATTTAAAGTATTTGGGCCTACGTAAGGGCGCGAGCGGGTAAAAAGCAGCAAGGGCGTGCTGGGCATTGCGCTTTTACGGGCGGGCGACATTTTCATAAATTTAAAAGCGCTGATCGCGCGTGCCCTACTCGAATTCTATCTTTTTTAGATAATCGTATAAATTTAGCACCGCGATAAATAGCGTTAAAATCGCGGGCCCCAAGATCACGCCCCAGAACCCGAACGTGCTGATGCCCGAAAGCATCGAGAAGAAGATCAGCATCTCGTTGATGTTTGCGGGGTTTTCGACCAGGCGCGAGTTGATAAATTTTATCACGAGCGGCTTTACGAAGCTGTCCGCGAGCGTCGAGATCAGTATCACGCAATACGCCATTATCACGATCGCGCCCGAGGTGCTGCCCCCCGCTAGCACATATAGCGCGGTGGGCACGTAGATGAGTGCACCGCCGACTGCGGGGATGAGCGAGCAGAAGGCGAAAAGCACCCCCATCAGCAGCGCGTCAAAGCCGAAGATCCCCGCGATGATCGAAAACAAAAAGCCCTGCAATACGGCGTTGAAGATGGTCGAGTAAAACACGACGCTCATCGTATTTGCCGTCTCGGAAAAGATATAATCGATCTGCGCGGGCTCGACGGGTAGAATTTTTTTAAAAAAGCGCTTGAAGCTCTCGCCGTAGAGGTATGCAAAAAAGCAAAACACGACGATAAGCACCATATCGACGATAAATTTTGCGCTGGATTTCCCGACGACTGAGAGGTAGGAGATGATCTGCTTCGCCACGCCCGCGACGTCTAGGTTTGTTAAAAACGAACGAAACTGCGTATTAAATTTTTCAAAAGGCCCAGGCAGCTTGATGTCTAGGCTCTGAACGTAGCTAAGCGCGTCGTTTAGGCGCGCCATATCGAAGCTCGCGGCGTTTTTGGCGATCTCGATCACTGCGTAGATGAAGGGCACGAAAAAAAGCGCGCAGAGCAAAAACAGGCTAAGCACTGAGGCTAGCGTGCGTCTGCCGCGACACAGCTTCGTTACTTTGGCGTGCAGACCAGAGGTCGCCACCGCCATCAGCACGCCGATTACGATCACCATCAAAAACGGCAAGAACAGATAGATCACGCAGCAAAACATCAGCAAGGTTGCGCCGATAAAAAATATTTTGTTCGTTTTCGCGCGCCCGCTAGCCTTGGCAAGACCTGCTTTCATACCCGCAGCGGCTCCCGAAGCGGCAGCGGCGCCTAGCGCGGAAGCATTAGCCGAGAAGGTCTCGTTGGCTTCGGCAGCGTCGTTAAGCGCGGCTGCACCAGCAGATGAGGCCTTGTCGGTTTTGACCCGGTTTTTGCTTTGATTTTCGGCGGCGGTTTTAGTCCTGCCTTCCGCGGCATCTAACGCAGCCGCGTCCGCTTTATCGGCGCCGATTTTAGCTCTTTTTTCGGCGGCGGCTTCGATTTTGCCCTCAGCGTTATTTACAGTCTGATTTTCGGTGAAATTTTGCGCCTCGATTTTGGCGTTATTCTCGGCGTTGTTTTGGGCTATCTTTTCAGCCAGATTTTCGTTGCGGCTTGCGGCGTTGTCTTTTGGCGTCGGCAAATTTTATCCTTTTGAAATTTGATGAGCTATTTTATAAATTTTTTTATCAGATTTCGATTAAATTTTGAAATTTCATAAAATTTGCGAGCGGCGTTCCCGCGCATACGGTGCACGACGGCGGGTATGTTTATTGGAATTTCGAAATAAAATTTAAAAGACTAAAGGCGGCGAGCTAGCGACAAAGTGTACATCCAAGCACCCGCCTAGCAAATAACCCTCGGGCGAGGCGTGGCACACACATTACGAGTTGGCAGCCGCAAAACCTGTTTAAATGGAAAGCGGCCGATAAAATAATATTTAAGACGCCCGTCGAGCCCGATCAAATTTTAAACCCGCAGATCACTCCTCAAACAGATTTCTCTCCGCGGTCTTTAGCACGCGACCGAGCGCCTCGCGCGCCTTATCGGTTGCGATGCGGCCTTTGGCGGTCTTTTCGATGTAGCCGTTGGCGAGCAGATAGGGCTCGATGACGTCCTCGATCGTGCCCTCATCCTCGCTAAGCGCCGCCGCGATCGTGCTAAGCCCCAAGGCACGGCGCTTGGCGTCAAATAAAATCTCCAAATATTTTATATCCATCTCGTCAAAGCCCTGCTCGTCCACGCCCAGCGCCTCGAGCCCTTCGCGCGCGCGATCGTGCGAGATAGCGCCCTCGTCGCGCACCTCGGCAAAATCGCGTATGCGGCGCAGCAGCCTTAGCGCAATACGCGGAGTGCCGCGGGAGCGGCGCGCGATCTCGGCGCTGGCGTCGCTTGCACTCTCCTTGCCTAGTTTAACCGAAGCGATCTGCACTATCCGCGCAAGCTCGGCGTGCGTGTAAAACTGCAAGCGAAACTGCATGCCGAAGCGATCCCGCAGCGGCGCCGAGATCATGCCTGCGCGCGTCGTGGCGCCGATGAGCGTAAAGTGCGGAATGTCGATCTTGATGGTCTGCGCGGCGGGACCCGAGCCGATGATGATGTCGAGGCGGAAGTCCTCCATCGCCGAATACAGCACCTCCTCGATCGCGGGGCTTAGGCGGTGGATCTCGTCGATGAAAAGCACGTCGCCGCTTTGCAGGTTTGTTAGAATCGCCGCCAGATCGCCCGCCTTTTCGATCATCGGCGCGGCGGTGACCTTGATGGCGGCGCCCATCTGAGCGGCGATGATATGCGCCAGCGTGGTTTTGCCGAGCCCCGGCGGCCCGTAGAAAAGCACGTGATCGAGCACGTCGGCGCGCTTTTTCGCCGCGGCGATCGCGATAGCGAGGTTTGATTTGATCTTCTCCTGCCCCACGTAATCCTCGAAGCTCGACGGGCGCAGCGAGCTCTCCACGCTCTCATCGAGCTGCATCTTTTCGATCTCTACAATTCTGTCCATAATCTCTCTTTAATCGTTTTTAAAATTTTAGCAAGTGTAGCGAAAAATGGCTAAATTTTGACAATTTTAAAGGGGCGGATCTTTGCGAGCGCAATAAAATTTGCCGCGCGGAATTTTACGGTAAGCGCTTAGGGCTAGGGCTAAAAAGCAGAGCGCCCGTCGCGAAAGACTGCGGAATTTTAGCGCGACGTTTTAAGACTACGCTCATGCCGCTACGCCCGCTATGCCTTGGTGTGGAATTTTATTGCGGCGGCTCCCAAACAGCGCGTGGGTCGCTAACTGTGTTAAATTTTATGGCGCGGAATTTAGCGCGTAGAATTAAGGGGCGAAATTTGGCTGTTTGAAAAATACGCGCAGAATTTTAAGACGTGAAATTTTGGCGCTGGAATTTTAAGATATTAAATTCGGCGCCTGGAATTTTGCAGCGAAATTTTGCCTCGTAGAATTTTGATGCGGATTTTGTTTTTGCGACAGCGAGAGTTTAAATTCTGCGCTTCCAGCTCCGCGGCGCGCAGCAGGCTAAAATTCCGTCTCGCGTAGTCGGTTAAAATTTACAAGAAATTCTGCGTGGAATTTTATGCAAAATCTACCTTGCGCACTTGCGCGGCTAGGTAAAATTTCGCGCGCAATTTCGTTTTTCAAGACGACTTAGAATTTAGCGCGGATTATAAAATTTACCGCTAAGCTTAACGCGGGCTCGCACAATTAAATTTAGCCTCGTCACCTCACGACGCCTTATCGATCGCGCCACAAATTAAGGCGCCAAATTTTTCTTGCGCGAGCCTAGTTCTACAAATCGTGCTTTTCGATCAAAACGCTCTTATTATCGTCGTCACCACTACAGAACGCTCTATATGAGCCGGACGTTGTGTTTTCGAATAAAAACACTACGCCGTCGCTTTGAAATTTTTTCGAGCAGCCCTTGGCGTGCAGCTTGGCGAGCTTCGGGCTGTCCGGGGCATAAAACTGATAGCTATCGGTGAAGTGCTCCACGTATCGGTAGGTGATCTCTGCCCAAGGCACCCCGCTATCGCTGCTTCTATTTAGCACGATAGTTCTAGCGTTTATCGCCGCGAGCTTTGATTTTAGCTCTACGAACGTCTTTTTGTCCCAGCCGATGAGCTTTAACCCCTCGCCAATACCCGGCGCACTATCTTTGAAAATAGAATTTGAGTAAAATTTCGTCTTATTACCGTCCAAATCGATCCAAATATACTCATCGCCATAAGTGCTTTGGATCGTAACACGCAAATTTTTGGGAAAATTGCGATCCGCAAATGCTAGCAGGTCTAGAAATTTCTCGCGATTTTGCTCGTAGTTTTGCATCGGCGGGGCTTTATCTAGCTCCATCGCATCGTGATCGACGAAAAAGAATTTAAAATACAAAACTATCGCCAAAATCGGCAGCACCTTTACGCAAAAGAACAAGCCCAGAGCCACGGCTATAAAGGTTTTTAAAGCTTTAGCCAAATTTTCTCCTTAAATTTTATGAGCCGTTTAGGCCTGATGGCTGGTTTATGTTTGAGCTCTACGGCTGCATGCGTAAAATTTAGCGCTCGCAGCGTATTTTAGAGCTAGGGGCGCGAGAGCGTTCATGAAAAGCGCTCGCGCATTGCGCTCAGCGACAGAAATAGCACCCGCTTGCAGAAGCGCGCAAACTCTCGCACGGCGCCGCCCGTATAAAATACCGCGTAGAGTATCTGCCCACCAAAGCGCTTGCAATCTACTCGCGCCAAATAAATTTCAAGCGGCGCGAGCTGTTTGCATAGCCTGCGACGCGAAAACGAAGCGTTAATTTAAGACAAGCGTAGTTTTATTGCCAGAATTTCGGCGCGTAAATTTTAAAATTTAGCCCAAATCCCGCTATTGCTTATATTCAAACTCCTCGCTCGGGAAGCTCTCCTCCTTGACTTCGCGCGCGTATTCGCGCACCGCGCCTTTTACCAGCTCGGCGCCGTCTAGATAGCGCTTAACGAATTTCGGCCGAAACTCCGTGAAAAATCCGCACATATCGCTCCACACGAGCACCTGCCCGTCTATGCCCGCGCCGGCGCCGATGCCGATGACGGGCACGTCGGTGCCGAGCGCTACTTGATTTGCGACCGAGCAGATCGTCCCCTCGACCAGCAGCAGCACCGCGCCCGCCTCGGTAAGCACTCTGGCGTCGCTTAAGACCTCGCGCGCGCCCTCCTCACCGCGCCCGCTTACTTTGTAGCCGCCCGTAAAGCGCGAAAACTGCGGCTTTAGCCCGATGTGGCTCATCACGGCGATACCGTTTCGATTAAGCAGCGCCACGGTATCTGCCATATGCGCGCCGCCTTCGATCTTAACGGCGTCGCAGCCGGTGCTCTCATAGACTTTGGCGCAATTTTGCAGCGCAAGCTCTGGCGTCGCGCACGAGCAAAACGGCATATCTACGACCATATACGCCCGCTTTAGCCCCCGTCTTACGGCGCGCGCGTGATAGATCATCTGCTCTACGCTTGCGCCCAGGGTCTCGGAGCGCCCGCCAAAGCTCATATTTAGGCTGTCG
>NZ_CALEDC010000374.1 GCF_937949835.1 uncultured Campylobacter sp. | reverse complement strand
ATGAGATCAAAAACGACATCACCGGCACGCCTGCAAGCTTTGAGCCGGTGATCGATTATATCGTGACTAAAATTCCGCGCTTTGCGTTTGAAAAATTCCCAGGCGCAAACCCCTATCTAGGCACTGCGATGAAAAGTATCGGAGAGGTGATGGCGATCGGGCGCAGCTTTAAAGAGAGCATTCAAAAGGCGCTGTGCTCGCTGGAGAAGGGCTACTTCGGCTTCGTGGAGCTAAATTTAAGCGAAAAAGATCTCATCTTCGGGCTTCGCAATGCGCAGCAAGATAGAGCTTTATATATCGCTCAGGGCTTTAGAGCGGGCATGAGCGTAGATAAAATTTACGAGCTTAGCAAGATCGATCGCTGGTTTTTGAGCCAGATCGAGCAGATCGTAAAATTTGAAGAGCGCATCGATATGGAGATCATCAACGACGCGGCGCTTCTAAGACAGGCCAAGAGCTGGGGCTTTAGCGATAAGATGATCGCAAATTTGATCAACAAAAAGGACAATCTGGGCCTTACGCAAAACGACATCCATTTTGCCTGCGCCAGACAGGGCATCGGTCTTGAATACAACGAAGTAGATACCTGTGCAGGCGAGTTTGCGGCGCTTACCCCGTATCTGTATTCCAGCACCAACATAACGCCCGCCATCGCAAGTCGTAAAATTTCAAAAGATAATAAAAAAGTCCTCATCATCGGCGGAGGCCCGAACCGCATCGGACAGGGCATCGAGTTTGACTACTGCTGCGTGCACGCCAGCTACGCTCTGCGCGATATGGGAATCACCACGATAATGTATAACTGTAACCCAGAAACCGTCAGCACCGACTACGATACGAGCGATATTTTATACTTCGAGCCGATCGATTTCGAGCACGTTAGAGCGGTCATCGAGGCCGAAAACCCAGACGGCGTGATCGTGCATTTCGGAGGTCAAACGCCGCTAAAGCTCGCCAAACGCCTAAGCACCGTGGGAGCCAAGATCATCGGCACGAGCGCGCGCACGATAGACGTAGCGGAGGATCGCAAGAAATTTAGCGAGTTCATCGCAAGTATCGGCGTTAAGCAGCCCAAAAACGATACCGCTATAAGTGAAGCCGAAGCGATCGAAAAGGCCGCTGCGATCGGCTATCCGGTGCTCGTGCGCCCTAGCTACGTGCTCGGCGGTCGTGCGATGCGGCGCGTGCACAGCGAAGCCGAGCTTAGGCAGTATATGAGTGAGGCTGTTAGCGTGAGCCACCACTCGCCCGTGCTGATAGATAAATTTTTACTTGACGCGACCGAGCTTGACGTCGATGCGATCTGCGACGGGCGCGACGTGTATATCGGCGCGATAATGGAGCATATCGAAGAGGCGGGCATCCACAGCGGCGATAGCGCGAGTATCTTGCCGCCGCTTAGCCTAAGCGCGGAGATGATCGATCTGGTAAGTCGCCAAACCAAAGAGATCGCGCTAAATCTCGGCGTCGTGGGGCTTATGAATATTCAATTCGCGATTTTTGAAAATGAGCTTTACATCATCGAGGTAAATCCGCGCGCGAGCCGCACCGTGCCGTTTGTCAGCAAGGCGACCGGAATTCCGATGGCAAAGGTCGCTACCCGCGTAATGTGGCAAGGGGGTCTGCGCGAGGCTTTGAAATTTTACGACGAGTTCGGCGTGCTGGTCGAAGAGAAGGGAATTTTAAAGCCGCGTATTAAAAACCATATCTGCGTCAAAGAGAGCGTCTTTCCTTTCAATAAGCTTGCAGGCGCGGATCTGATCCTGGGGCCCGAGATGAAAAGCACCGGCGAGGTGATGGGTATCGGCGAAAATTTCGCCAAGAGCTTTGCTAAATCGCAAATCGGCGCGAGCAATGCGCTTCCAAGCGGCGGCAAGGTATTTTTGTCACTAGCTGATCATGACAAACCGCGAGCCGTAGAGCTTGCACGCGCGTTTACGGATGCGGGCTTTAGTATCGCCGCTACGAGCGGCACTCACAAACTACTGAGAGAAAACGGCGTAGAGTGCGAGTTTGTCTATAAAATCAGCGAGGGTCGCCCAAATATCGAGGACAAGCTCAAAAACGGCGAAATTTCGCTCGTCATCAACACTAGCGATAGCAAATCAAGCTCCACCGATGCCGCGAAGATCCGCCAGAGCGTGCTGCGCTTTAGACTGCCGTATTTTACGACGATGAAGGCGGCGATCGCAGCTACGCGCTCAATCTGCTCGATAAAGGACGACTCCGCGCTTGAAGTTAAAACTTTGCAGGAGTATCTAAGCGGCAGATAGCATCTTACAAGAATCATAAATTTAATCATTGAGTATTTTGGCTTAGTGGTTAAATTTTACGATTTAAAATTCTAGGGATATGAATATATAAGTCAAAATAGGCTTTTGTAGTGCATATTAGAAATCAGCTCATATATATCAGGTATTAAAATCCTCGTCGTCGACACAGCTCATCGTTCATTACCATTGAGAAGAGCATCTCGTTATCGAGATAATATGTCTGATAAATATATTTAATGCCAGCATCTTTTGCTTTCGAGCCATCACTCAAGTTCATATTAAGAATTCTACAGCTCCTATCTACTATATCGGAGTTATTTTTGTTGTTATGAAGAAATATACTATATAGCCTTTGCTTATATTTTTCTCTATCTATATTTGGTGCAGTAATATGAAATGTGTATTTGATCGTTATAGTATCACTTTTACAGACTAAAATAGGGAACATAGTAGCAATTTCACCAACCTCTTGTTTTAAATCATAATCACTCATGATCTGAACTGCAATATTTTGATTGCATCCGTCATTAGCAAATGAAATGCTGATCCCCAATAAAAGAAAAAATATTGTTTTACGCATTTTGTGGCCCTTCTGTTATTTGCATATATTTTCCACGCTATGGTTACTAAATAAATTTTTAGATAATTCAATAATCATATTTTTTGCAAAAATTATCATCTACCATAACTATATAAAAAGGCTCGTTGTTGCCAAAAAAGTATATAAAATTTGTTTTTCGGTTTAAACCTAAATTCTGAAAGGTATCTAAATTAAAACAGATTGAATCAGCTGCGATTTTATCGAGTGTCCCATCTGCTCTTGAATATGCAGCTTCTTTTTTAGACATTTTTTGAGATCTTTTTAAATCAGTACCGACCATCATCGTACTATTTTCGCAGAAAAAACCAATATACGCTTTTTGTTCTTGCGATAACGAATTAATAGTTACTAGAAACTTTTTTACCTCTTCGTTATCACATGCATCATAAGCGAACGAAGCGCCGATCGTCAATATAAGAGAAAATATTATTTTGCGCATAGCGTAAAACCTTAAAATTATTTATCAGCAGAAAATTCGCGTAAGCTCGCTAAAGTTTTACCTCGTTGCTCGTTAAACTCAACGCATATTTCTAAAGCATTGGAGAATTTTTCAAATGCGGTTTTTAGTTTATTTGTATCTTCATTGTTACAACAAAACGACGTTAATTGCTTATCTCCCATATAGATATCTACTGAATTTTGCGGATATTGTGAATTCTCCATCTTTGTAATTCTTAGTTTTATTCCCTCAGAATATTGGGTGACGATGTTCATAACTTCAGACTTATCCGCTCTTTCTTTGATGATTAGTTTCAAAGTGATCTCCTTATTTAAAATTTAAATTATGATACCCCCTCCCCTACAAAATGCTTAAATTTAGAAATATTAATTTTAAATTTTTATTGCGTTTGTCAATAATTTTTATATCAAAGCATAGAGTAAATGAGAGCTTTAACGCTTAGATTGGTAGTTAATTCGTAAGCCGGTATTGAAGTAGATATCGGATATAGAAAAAATTTATATAAATCTTGGTAATTAAAGATTTTTCTAAAAGTTTTAAAACCTCAACAATTATACTGTCATTTACTTACAAACTCGGTAAAATCACTGATTATTATCGCTAGGCACCTTTAAAATTTGAACTAAATTTCACGTTTTTAGAATTCTTATTAAAACTGAATGCCATTAAGGCTGCTAATTTATATTTTCTCGCGATAGCATATCTTAAAATTCCGATTAAATTTAACGCGGCGGCGGATTTTAAAATTTACTGCCTTTTTTGCACTTTAACTTTCGGAGCGGTTTTTGTGCCTTGCGCTTTTGCCTGCGGGCGCTCGATGATGCGGATATTGGCGTTTGAGCGGAGTCTGTCGTTAAACTCGGCGACCGCTTTTTTGCGCTCAGAGGTTACGTAGCCTTCGATCGCCTTTTCTTGCACGCTATCAAAATCAAGCGTGCGAAGCCCTTTTTTGTCATTTACATAAAACATCTCATATCCGTTGCGCGTAGGGATAATCGGCGAAAATTTGCCCTGTTCGACGTTCGTGACGATGTATTTGAGCCCCTCGTCCATTTGATTGGCCTTTAGGGTTCCCTTCATCACATGCACGTCGCTTGGGCGGAGCTTTGGATTTGTGCGGATCTTATCGAGCGGAGCTTGTGATTTTGCGATGTAGCGGGTGAGCGTGATGCTATCGAAGGTTGTAAATAATGAGCTATTTTGGCTATAGAATTTTTTGACATTTTCTGGGGTCGTGCGGTGTTGTACGTCTGCGAATATCGAGCCATAGAGCTTTTCTTCAAGCAGTGTGCGGCGGATATTTGCTTTAAAGTCATCGTAGTTCATGCCTTGTTTTTGCACGGCGGTTTTGAGCTGGTCTAAGCTAAGCTTATTTTGATCGGCGATTGCTTTGAGCCTCGCGTCGATCTCCGCGTCATTTACCGCGATGCCGCGGCGTTTAATCTCGGATTGTTGCAGCTTTTGCCCGATTAAAATTTCCATCGCGGCTTGCGGCGAAGCACCCGTTAGTTTTTGAACTTTGGCTAGTTCGTAGCCGGTGATCGGCTCATTATCTACCACGGCGATGACGCCGTTTACTACTTCGGCATTTGCACAAACAGCACAGATCATTGCGGAAAAAAGCAGTTTCTTTATCATTTTTAACCTTTATTTAGTCTTTTTGCTTTATAATTACAAGATCGCGATTATAACATTAAATGGTAATTTTTGCAAAGGAATTTTATGATAGTAACTCGTTTTGCGCCGAGTCCTACGGGATATTTACATATCGGCGGACTTAGAACGGCGCTTTTTAGTTATCTTTACGCTAGAGCAAACGGCGGCAAATTTCTGCTGCGTATCGAGGATACCGATCTGAAGCGCAATTCGCAGGAGGCTGCTAAGGCGATCGAGGAAGCCTTTAAGTGGTGCAATCTGGACTATGACGGGCAGATCGTGTATCAAAGCTCGCGCTTTGATCTTTACAAACAATACGTCCAAAAGCTGCTAGATGAGGGCAAGGCATACAAATGCTATATGAGTAAGGACGAGCTGGATGAGCTGCGCGCGCAGCAGGAAGCTCGCAAAGAGCGCCCGCGCTACGATAACCGCTATCGCGACTTTACCGGCACGCCGCCTGCTGGTATCGAGCCCGTAATCCGCATCAAATCCCCGCTTAGCGGCATGATAGAATTTAACGACGGCATCAAGGGCGAGATAAAATTTAATGCCGCCGATATTTTGGACGATTTCATCATCGCGCGCTCCGACGGCACGCCTACGTATAACTTCACGGTCGTGATCGACGACGCGCTGAT
>NZ_CALEDC010000373.1 GCF_937949835.1 uncultured Campylobacter sp. | reverse complement strand
TTTGATCTACATACGGTAAGCGTGGATCTTCAATATGAAGGTCGTTAAAATTTATTCTAGTGCGCGCGGCATAAGCAAGGCCTGCTGGAGTATTTCGGTTATTCCAGTAGCTACTTACGTTATCAGATCCTTTTTTGTAAAGATTATACATCACACCAAATACAAATTCATGATCTTGTTCGAAAAATTCATAAGGGATATTCACATAGGCATCGATATTGTGGATATTCTCTTCGCGCTTGTTAGCATAAACGCTAAGATCGGCGACGTTTCCGATGCCGCCAGGGCCTACCCTGCCGCCATAATAGAGCAAATTTGAATCGGTATGAGCGCGACGAAACGAATAACTCAAGCTTAAACTCGCCTCGTTTGAGAAATATTGTTTAAAATCGGCATAAAAATCAAGCGTAGAGATGTCGTATCGCGTCCAAGGCTGAGAGAAAATTTTGTTTTTGCCGAAGTGCGTGCGCGTGCCGTCCGATTTAAACGCGGGCATTCCGCCCCAGCGTGTGCCATGTCGGCGTAGAGTCTGATAAAATGAGCCAAAGCTCAGCCTTGAATCGTCTGTTACATCGATATCTAATACGCCATAAACGGCAGTATTGCGACGATTGTAATAGTCCATATAAGAGTGCGATCGTTCATGCATAAACGCTAGGCGTCCGCGCACCGAACCGCTTTGATTGAGCGGGCTTTGCACATCGGTTTTAAGCCCGTATTTGTCGTATGAGCCGCCGTTTAGGCTGATGTATCCTTTCGGAACGGCGGAATCCGCGTGCTTGCGGATAAAATTTAAACTCGCGGCGGGATTTCCCGCGCCCGCCAATAATCCGTTCGCACCCTTTACTACCTCAACGCGCTCATATGGCAGTAAATTTAAATCGTTCGCCCCGAGGCTAAAACCTCCGAAGCTAGGCATCGAATCAAGCAGATAATAATCTATGCTAAATCCGCGCGCCGTAGGATAGAGCCTCTCATCCCAACGCCCGCTCGTAATGCCCGCGATATTTCGCATCAGCACCTGATAATCGGTTATCCCCATATCTTTTAGCTTGGCTTCGGTCACCACGGTAAGAGACTGGGGCGTTTCTCTCGCCGTAAGATCGAGCCTGGTGGTACTTTTAACGAGCTTTCTAGCCTCATAATCTCTGTCGTCGCGACGGAGCTTTTGGGTATCTTGCACTTCTATGGTGCCTAAGTCCTCCGGGGTGCTCGCAGTGGCGTTATTTTCCGCATAAAGTGAAGTTAGCATATTTAATGCGACTACGAGCGAAAGAGATACTTTCTTCATAACTTTCTCCTTTTAGAATTTCTATTTTTTAGGGTTATGTAAAATCCGCAAATGCTTAAAAATAGGGGCGCAAGCCCCGCTAAAAACCATATAAGCTTCGTTATTGCGCCGTATGAGCCCGCATGGGCGCGACGAAAGCCGTCTTGAAGTTTGTCCGAAAAATTCGCATCGTTTATAAAGTCCGCTTTTAAAATTTCGCCTGCATCCGATATCGTGATACGGCTCGCGTAAGGGCTTTGCAGCGGGTTTTGCCCCGCCTCGAAGCCGTATACGGTAAAAGCGCCGCCCGGACAGAGCGGAAAGGCGATATAGGTGGAGCGAAATTCTTTAAATTTAACCGCTATCCGCGCTAAAGCCTCATCTAGCGTCGCAAGATTTTGCGCCGCTTTCATGCTTACCGCTCCGTTTGATGCCGCGACGGTGGAATTTTGCTCGGTCTTAAAATTTTGCAAGACCGCGCCGCATGGATTTGCGAGCGGCTTGTAAGTTACCGCCCTTAGCTCCCACCAT
>NZ_CALEDC010000372.1 GCF_937949835.1 uncultured Campylobacter sp. | reverse complement strand
GCGTGCGGTGCTGCGCGGCTAGGTGGATGCGCTCGCATTCGCTTTTATCGGCGGCTTTGTAGGAGTGTCCGTCGTGGGAGAACACGCCGCGGAATTCGATATTTTTGCAGCCTTTTATAAAATTTATAAACGCCGCGAAATCCTGCTTTTCCACGAAACCCGAGCGGTTTTCGCCCACTTCGATCTCGGCAAGCACGCAGGCCTTTGCGCCGCTGCGCTCAAAGGCGCGCTCTATCAGGCTCGCCTGCTCTATGCTATCGATGCCGAAGCTTAAGTTTATCCCTGCGCGCAAAAGCGCGATGATGCGCTGAAATTTTAGCTCGCCAACGATCTCGTTTGCGATAAATATATCTTTCAGCCCGTTTGCCGCCATGATCTCGGCCTCGCCCGTTTTGGCGACCGTGATGCCCGCAGCGCCGAGACTTTCTTGCAGCTTCGCGAAATAGGGCATTTTGTGCGTTTTAGTGTGCGGGTGCAGGCTCACGCCCGCGGCGTCTGCGTAGTTTTGCATCTTTTGCAGGTTGCGAAGCACGATCTCGCGATCAATCAGCAGCGCCGGCGTGTCGATCTCTGATACCCTCATAAGCTTCCTCCTCTTTAAATTTACGAAATTAATACAGCCGCGCTTAGTAGCTGCGCCCGTTTTGCGGCGGCGAAATTTTAAAATTTAGCGCCGCTTGCAAAGGGCGAAATTTACGCGCTTCTCGCAAAATATGGAATTTGCGCATCGTAAATTTATCACTGCTCGCGAAATAGTGGCTTGCTCACTGCAAATCGGCACCCTGCGCGAAGCGTCTGAATTCGGCGAGCAAATTTATGATTCTGCGCCGCATGTTTTCAAATCGCCGCCCGTGTTTTTTACTAAAGCTCGTTTTGCGCCGTATATTTTCGCACTGCTACCAGTTTCCGCAGCGGCACTTAATTTTAGCGCGCCTCGCCTCGCGATTTACTATTTTTTGTCTTGTAATACCTTGTCGCGCCACTTCGAGTTTGCTTTGTTGTCGGTCGCTACATCTTTGGATATCTCGGCCGCCGCTTCGAAATTTTTACTCACGCCCTCTTTGGAATTCTCGTATTTTAAGGCGTTTTTGCTTCTGATGCCGATGCTGCGTGCTTCGCTTGCGGCATCGATATTAGCGCCTAAAAAGATAAATTCCCAGTCGTATTTTTCCTGCTTGTCGCTAATCATCTTCTTAATCTGCGCTTTGGAGTATTCGCGGCTCGAGTTCTCCATCCCGTCGGTGATGATGACGAAAAGCACGCGATTGTTTTTGGCATAGATGTCAGGCACTCGCTCGATACGCGCTATCGTGCTGCCGATCGCATCTAGCAGCGCAGTATTGCCGCCGGCGTAGTACTCTTTGGACGTTAGGTTTTCGACCTTCGCAAGCGGCGTGCGGTCGTGGATGACGTTAAATTTCGTATCGAAAAGCACGGTCGTGACGCTAGCGTCGATGCCCTCTTTGCGCTCCTTTTCTATCATCGAGTTAAATCCGCCGATCGTGTCGCTCTCAAGCCCGCTCATCGAGCCCGATTTATCTAGGATCAGTACCAATTCCAGGTGATTTACGCCGTCTTTATGATCGGGCGGCGTGGCGAGCTCTACGCTTTTGGCAAACAATATGCTCGCAAGCGCGGCAACAAGAAGGATGATTTTTTTCATAGGGGCTCCTTTGTTAAAATTTCATTATTTTACTATTGTATCGCTTAAGCAATGAAATTTTATCGCTAAAGCTTCGCCGCACGCCTCTGCTGGGTAAATTTTAATACGAATTTTGTTGCGGAATTTTAACGTATCCTTGCGCACGGCGCCGCAAAGTTCGGTGTGACATAGAATTCTACGTGGCGCGGAATTTCGCTGTGGAATTTTAAAGGAGTAGAATTTTATGCAGCGTGGGATTTTACGACGCAAAATTCCACGCGGCATGGAAGTTATGGAATTTACGCCGCCGCAAAATCAAACGTCTGCGGATCTGCTCCGTTTCGCGCTGAGGTAGCTTCCGATCTCGCTTATCAAAACGCCTGCAAGGATGAGCGCCGCGCCTAAAATTTGCATCGCGCTTAGCCTTTCGCCGCCCACGAACCCCCCCATAACGCCCGCCGTTACGGGCTCAAGCGTGAAAAACAGAGCGGTTTTTACGGGCGTCGTGTATTTTTGCATCAAGGCCTGCGCAAAAAAGCCAAAAACCGTTCCCAGCAGGCAGATCACCGCCATCGCGACGAAAAAGCTTCTATCCATCACCGGCACGATGCTGACCCTCTCGAAAAAGATCGCCGCAAAGCAGCAAAGCACGCTTAGGCAGAGTATCTGTACGTAGGCGATGCCCGCTACGTCGCAGCTTTGCACGAAGCGGTTAGTCAGCACGATGTGAAACGAATACGCGCACGCGCAGACTAGCGCCAGCGCTTCGCCCTTGCCCAGGCCTAGCTGCGTGTCGCCGATGAGGTAGAGCCCAGCGATCGCAAGCGCGATGCCCGCGTAGGCGTAGGAGTAAATTTTGTGCCTAAACAGCGCCGCGGCGATGAAGGGCACGAGTGCGACGTTTAGGCCGATGATGAACGCTACGGAGGAGCTTTGCGCGAATTTAAAGGCGAAGGTCTGCGACGTAAAGCCTGCGAATAAAAACAGGCTAAGCACCGCGCCGTGCTTGATCTCGCGCGAAGTTATGGCTTTGAGCTTCGGGAAAAATATCGCGCCTGCGATGATGCTCGCGGCGAAAAAGCGCCAAAATAGCAGCACGAAGACGTTGTTGCTCGCAAGCGCCTGCGAGGTGGGCAGATACCCGAGCCCAAAAGCGATCGCCACGAAGAGCATTCCGATGTCGGCTCTGAATTCCAAACTTTTATTCATCTGCGTCCTTTTTGAAAATTTAAAGTCGTAATTTTACGAAATTTTAGGTAAAAAATAGGCTAAATTTTGACGATTTTGACGGAGCGGTTTGGAATTTTTGTTTTTAAGATCGTGAGTTAAATTTTAGCGCCCGGCTCGTTTTAAGCTTTCGGCTCGTCTTTTTGGGCTTACGCGCACTTGTTGCCGCCGCTTCGCCGCAACTTATCATAAATTTTCATAGCTATTGCTCGCGCGTGGATAAATTTAAAATTTAATCGTCCGCGCCGCCTCTATCATTTTTTAGAATTTCTACGTTTGTGCGCTCATTCGCATCTTTTAAGCTTATAGTTTTTCTGAGCGCGGATTTAGGGGGGTCTTTGCCTCTTTTGATTTTATCATCTTATAGCGCCTATTTCTTATCTCTGCTTCGATAAATTTTATATCTTGCTGTGCGTATGGGAATGAGAGCGTAAAATTTTTGCCGCTTTGCCCGTCTTTTATTTTTAAAATCGGCATCTCGCCCCTCATCCCTTTTTCCATAAGGGCATTTTCTATATCGATCTTTGTGCTAAATTTAAACGATAAAAATCTCCACTCTTTCCTTACGGTGCGGCTGTCTATTATGACGCCCTTTTCAGATAACGGCAATATGGCAATTAGCATCATTGCAAGACCCATCGCGATCACGAGTGCGGTCTCGTCGCCGTCTCTTTGCATATACCCGCCTACGCATAGAGGATCGTTTGTATCAAAACATGCAACTTTACCTCCGCCTCTTGTTGTTTTTATCCAAGGCTCATCAAACGCTACTAGCGAACCCCAGGATAAAAATAGCACGATAAGTATAGTTTTGCTATGGGGCTAGGAGGTATGAGCCAGGCGCCCTTTTGCACGGTTTTATAAGAAGCGCTGCTTTTAAACAGAAAGTTTTTTAAACCGCAAAGTACAAATAGCACTACATTTGCAAAAAGCACAAAATACAAAAGCCTCATGCAGCTCCTTTCATTTCGGATATTTTACGACGATATATTTAAATTTAGGCATTTCGCTCGGCTGCTTTAGCTTTTGAAATTTCAGCGAGCTTTTCTAATATAAAATTTTGCAAAAAATCTATATCCTTTTGTGCATACAAAAATCCCGCCCCGAATTTAACACCGCTAATTTTGCCTCGTATGCTGATTATTTTTACGCCTCTTATAAACCCTATGGCGCATATCATTTCGTCAAAGCCTATCTTTTCCGTATGCCTAAACGGCAAAACCTCCCATTCTTTGCAGATGCCGCTTTTATCTATTCTGATTCCTTTTTGAATTAGCACGATAAATGAAAAAATTATGACGCAGACAGATATGATTTTACCGAGTATTAGTCTGGGCCCGCTTATTTGCAGATATCCATCCACGCATCTGGGATCGCCTTCTTCGAAGCATCTTAAATTTAAGCCCGCCGCTTTGTATTCTTGCGAGCAAATTTTATCGTGAGTGTAAAAGCAGGGTATCGGATTGCCGTTGTGTTTTGCTACGTGCGGGCTGGATAGAGTGACTACGCCGAAGCTTAAGCACATTATAAACATCTGCATTTTTAAGAGTGGATCGGTGGAGATAAACAGGGTTCCGTGATCTACGGTTTTGAATGATCTGTTTTTATCAAGCAATGAAACAAGAAGGCAAAAGCCTATCGTAACATAAAGGATTATCGAAGCAAACTCGGTTATACTTTGCGACATAATAATGACCTTGTTTTTTGGATTACGCAAGCTCGCGTCTTTGGCAATTTTAGCGCAAAATTTCTAAATTTACGAGATTTTAACTGCGCTTTTTACAAATCGTAATTAGAATTTTACTTCACCGGCGTGATCTTGTCGCACGAAAGGCGGATTAAATTTTTAGCTTTTAGATCTTGCAGCACGCGATTTATGACGTTGCGCGAGGTACCTAGGCGCTCCTGCGATGCCATAAAGCGCCTAAAATTTTGCGGCCTAAATCTTAATGATAATTATCTAAATATTTAAAATCGCACAATATAATTGCGAACCTCAATCAAATAAAGATTAAATTTATCTCGCAAGGATCTACAATGAGCTCGCTTTTGAAGCGCAATAAAATTTTGTTTAACGTCCATCTGATTTTGTCGATCGTTTTTTCTATCCCGCTGCTTATTATAGGCATTACAGGCGCGATTTTGTCGTATCAGCACGAGCTTGAGGCACTAATAAACGCAGACTCTAAAAAGGTCGAAAAAACGGGCGAGATGCAAAGCGTGGAGAAAATTCTGCAAAGCTTTAGCGAGCAAACAGGCGTTAAGCAGCCCGTAAGGCTCGTCGTGCCCAAAAGCGATGACGAAGCCTTCGTCATTTACACAAACAGAAATGATGCGTATTTGGTCGATCCGTACACTGCGCAGATCATCGGTAAGGAT
>NZ_CALEDC010000371.1 GCF_937949835.1 uncultured Campylobacter sp. | reverse complement strand
TGCGCGCACGGCAAAGCCTGCGGGAACGGATTTTGTGACGACGATTTCGCCTGCTTGCACCTGCACGTTTTCGATCGGCAGAAGCGTGTCGCTGCCCTCACACATGAGCCCGCCTGTAAAGGTTTTGACGCATTCTCCCGCCTTTGCCGCGGCGCTAGGCATCTTGCCTGCAGGCGTAGTGCCGACGATCTTAAATTTCGCTCCCTCGCTCAGATCCGTACCCTTTAGCGCGTATCCGTCCATCGCGGCGGTCGGGCGGCGCGGAGTGCTAAAAGGCGCCGCGACGTCGCTTGCTAAAATACGCCCCAGCGCCTGCGTGATCGCGACTTTTTCGATGCGCGAAGACTTTTGCACCGTGCTTGCGAAGCGCTCCATCGCGCTTTCAAATTTTTCAAATTCCATCATTTGCCTCCTACGATTTTATAAATTTGATCTTCATTTATCAGTTTCGAGTTAAATTTCACAACGAGTTCGCCATCGGTCTCGTAAATTTCAATAATGCCCTTGACACCCTGTAGTACGGAAAAATCGCCGCCTTTAGGAAAGTATAAATTCTTAAAAAGTTTTGGATCGCTCAGCCTAGAAAGTAGCACAAGCCAGATCACACCCAAAACCGCGACGCCAATGCCTAGCGCTTCGATGCCAATTTTGCCAAAAAGTGCGCCACCGCATAGCCCACCCAAAAAACTGCCAAAAAATCCAAAGGAATTAAAAATCCCAAGCGCGGCGCCTTTTTGAGCGACTTTGGCAAATTTGGACGCAAGGCTTTGCATAATGGGCTCATGCGCGTTAAATCCCACGAAAAAGAGCATCACGCCCACCACGAAAGCGCTCGCCCCGCTAGCAAACGCAAAAATCAAATACGAAGCGATGAAAAAGCAAATGCCGATAAGTAGAATTTGCTTAGCTAGCGCGCGCTTTTCGCCTAAAGCACCGCTCGCGCCCATCGCGGTAAAGCCAAAGACCGCGCCTAGAGCATAAATTTTAGTCAAATCACTTTTGGAAAGTCCGAATTTTTGCACGAGCAAAATTGGAATTAGAAAAAACGCTGCCGTCATGAAAGCCTTTTGAAAAAAATTCGTTAAATTCATAAGCATTAAATTTTTGTCACTCAAAAGTGAGCCGAGCGGGACCTTTTGGCGCAGGGAGCGGATATGCGGTTCGGTAGGTACGACGAAAAAAAGCAGCACCAAACATAAAAGCGTAAGCGCCGAACTTAGATGAAATAGGCTGGCAAGTCCAAATTTGGCGCTTAAAAGCGGACTTAAAATCATTGCTACGCCAAAGCTCACGCCTATCATCGCGCCCATTACCGCCATCGCCTTGCCGCGCTCTTCCTCTCGCGTAAAATCGCTAATTAGTGCGGTAGCTACGGCTCCTACAGCACCGCAGCCTTGCAAAAAGCGCCCAAAAATCATCGTATAAATGCTCTCGCTCGCCGCGCAAACGCAAGCACCCAGGATAAAAAGCGCCAGCCCTATCGCAAGGGTTTTTTTACGTCCGATCTTATCGCTTAGCACTCCAAATGGCGTTTGCAAAATCACTTGCATAATCGCATAAATTCCAAAAAGTAGCCCCACTAGGCTTTCGTTTGCGCCGTGTAAGCTCAACGCATACAGGCTAAGCACGGGCAGCAAAATAAATAATCCAAAAAACCTCGTAGCGATGATAAAACTAAGCGGAAGGACGCTTTTTAGCATAATCTTAGACCTCAAATAATATGAAATTTGCGCCGATTATAGCCAAAAATCGTAACGAATTCTTTGATTTTGGGTAAAATGGCGGCTTAAATTTAAGGAGCGAGGATGAAAATTTTACTTGCGACGAGCAACAAAAATAAAGTAAAAGAGATAAAAGAATTTTTCACGGAATACGACGTGTGTGCGCTCCGCGAGGTGCTGGATCCTTTTGAGATCGACGAGTGCGGCACGAGCTTCAAACAAAACGCACTGATTAAGGCCCGTGCCGTGTATGAAGCGCTAAAAAGTAAAAATTTGCAGAGCGAATTTTTCGTGCTAAGCGATGATAGCGGTATCTGCGTGGACGCGCTGGGCGGGGCTCCGGGGATATTTTCGGCGCGCTTTAGTGGAGCGGGTGCAACGGATGCGAGCAATCGCGAGAAATTAGCCGCTAGCCTACGCGCGCTGGAGCTAGAGGAGAGCCCTGCGCATTACACCGCAGCGATCGCGCTAAAATGCGATCTGGGCGAGTTTTGCACGCATGGTTTTATGTACGGCACGGCGATAACGAAGCAGCGCGGGCAAAACGGATTTGGATATGATTTTATGTTTATTCCGCGCGGATTTAATCGCACGATCGGAGAGCTGCCCGCTGCGGTTAAATTTAAAATTTCGCACCGCACGAAGGGGCTGGCGTTGATGCAAATTTTGTTGAAAAATTTAGAAAAACAGATGAGGCTTGCTAAATTTCATTAAATTTCGAGCCACAAAAAGCGGAATTTAAGAAAAAATATATATAATACGCTTTTTATTCAATCCACGAAAATCTACGGAGCGTAGCGCAGGCTGGTAGCGCATCTGGTTTGGGACCAGAGGGTCGAAGGTTCGAATCCTTTCGCTCCGACCATTGTGGTGAGTTTAGCTCAGTAGGTTAGAGCATCAGATTGTGGTCCTGAGGGTCGTGGGTTCGATTCCCACAACTCACCCCACTTTATGCGCTCGTAGCTCAATTGGATAGAGCAACAGACTTCGGATCTGTAGGTTGAAGG
>NZ_CALEDC010000370.1 GCF_937949835.1 uncultured Campylobacter sp. | reverse complement strand
CCGCGCGAGGTCTTTAGCATGGATGAGGCGGTGGAGTTTTTCGACATCGCCAAAATTTCAAAAAGCCCGGCTAAATTTGACGAGGACAAACTCGCTTTCATAAACCGCGAGCATATCAAAAGAGCGAGCGAGCAGCGCCTGGCGGAGCTTTTTGAGCTTGAGCCAAAATTTGCTCCTTTGATAAAATTTTACACTCAAGAAGCGAGCCTAATTCCCCAGATCAAAGAAAAGATTGCAGCTATCTACGGCGCGAAAGATATCCCGCAGGAGTGGGCGGCGCAGGCGCAGGCGCTGCGAGAGGCGATCTTAAATTTATTAAGCTCAAACGGCGCTCCAATGGAATTTAATGATTTCAAAGCGGCGCTTTCTCAGGCTACAAATTTGAAGGGCAAGAGCTTGTTTATGCCGCTTAGATTTTTACTAACCGGCGCGCCTCACGGACCGGAGCTTAGCGAGCTGTATCCGCTGATCCGCGCCGATTTAAAGGAGATACTCGATGCTACTAAATAGCGTATTTTACGGCATTTTAGTGAGTATTCACTACGTGATTCAAGCTTATATGATGCTAATTTTCGTCGCCTGCGTTTTGAGTTTCATCCGCCCAAATCCGTTCGGTAAATTTTATAAAATCGTCCGCGTCATCTCTGCGCTTACGGAGCCTGCGTTTGCGTTGGTGCGCCGTTATCTGCCTACGACTTTCGGCGGCTTTGATCTTTCGCCGCTTCTTATCCTACTCGTGCTTAATTTCTTTGACAGCGCGATAATCTATATCATCAATAGGACGGTCATTTGAAAATATTTCTGAAATTTAGCCTTGTTTTGGGACTGCTGTGCGCCGCAAGTAGCGGTAAAATTTTAAGCTACGAACAGATCAAAGACGAGCCAAAATCCCTAGCCAAGGACTATTACATCTATCGCCTAATAGATGAGACGAAATACAACAAAGCGGAGATTAAAATTTTAAAACAAAGTATCTTTCGCTACAAAGGCAAGCTAAAAGATAAGCTCGATAGAATTTTCGGCGTCGCCAAAGCTCCTAAGCGTCCGGATCGCTGCGCGGGCGTTACCTCCGCTAATATTTTAGATGCAAATTTAACCTGCAAAAAGGCGCGCTCATATCCAAATTTTATCGCCAAGCTAAGCCCGTCGGTGCGCGAGACGCTCGCTTCGCAGCTTGAAAAGCACCAAGACGCGGCAAGTAGAAACGCCGTAAATTTACTGCGCGGATTTAACGACGAAAATCCGAGCGAGTATTTTATGCAGAGCCGCAACGCGCAAAACTACTTTTTATATTACGACTACTTAAAAGGCGCGGACAAAGACGCTCTGATCGATATCGACGCCGACGCAGCCTTCGTAAGCGAACTGGCTTCGCAAAAAGGCTTCAAAGCGGTTCTTAACGACGCGCTAATCAACCGCAAATACCCGCACTTGCGCCGCTCGCTTACGGGCGTCGATCCACTAGCCGTGGAGAAGGACATAGCGTTTATGCTGGGCGTAAATGCCGTCATGCAGGGCGATGAAGGGGCTGCGCTTGCGTTTTTTAACCGCGCGGCGGCGAGCTTTGAGAAGCCTCACGATGTGCACAATGCGAAATTTTGGATCTACCTGCTAAACGGAGATCAAAATGTCTTGCGTCAGCTTGCTAGCAGCGATTATTACAGTCTCTACGCGCTTTATGCCAAAGAGATTTTGGGAAATAAAAATTTAAACATCATCATTCCAAACCCCGCTAAAAATTCTATCGAAGGCTACGATATCACCGATCCTTTCGCTTGGGTTCGCACGAAAAATAGCGCCGATAGGATGTCACGCCCACAGCTTTTGGAATTTGCCAAAAAATTCGACACCAAGCAAAGCATCGGCGAGTACTCATACATCATGAATAAAGCAAGCGGCGGCAAGGATAACTTCTATCCGACGCCGTTTATGGAATATATCGGCGACGGCGACAACCGCCGCAAGGCGCTAATTTTAGCGCTCGCCCGCCAAGAAAGCCGCTTCGTGCCCGCATCGGTATCTACCTCGTATGCGCTTGGAATGATGCAATTTATGCCGTTTTTGGCTAACGAGATCGGCAAAAAGCAACTCAAAATCGACGGCTTCGATCAAGACGATATGTTCCGTCCGGAGGTCGCTTACCGCTTCGCCAACATCCATATCGACTGGCTGGAGCGCAAAATTTACAGCCCGGTTTTCATCGCATACGCTTACAACGGCGGGCTCGGGCTCGTCAAAAAGATGCTTCAGCGCGGCGATATGTTTAATAAGGGCAAATTTGAGCCGTGGCTTAGCATGGAGCTCGTGCCGTATGCCGAGAGCAGGGACTACGGCAAAAAGGTACTCGCAAACTTCATCATCTACTCGCAGATCCTCGATCCGCGCGCGAAAGTCTCGGTGCAACAGGAGCTGCAAGATCTGCTGATCCCCTCTCGCAGCGATAACTTTCGCTAAAGCTAACGGCG
>NZ_CALEDC010000369.1 GCF_937949835.1 uncultured Campylobacter sp. | reverse complement strand
CTATGGCGCGCTATGTGGGAATTTGAATGGGTAACAAAATAAAACGGAGTCAAAGAGCGACTAAATTTAAAGCGGACATCAAAGAGCAAAGATAAAATTTAAAGCAGAGTTTTTGGTTATTTTGGCTCAATATAGACGCTCAAAAGAGCGGAGCAGGGCGCTATGTCGCGGCAGTATAAACAAAATGCCGCAAAGAAGCGGCTTAAATTTAAACACCGTCTTGTTCCAAATTTAAGCCTATCTTGCTTAAATGCGAGGTTTTACGCGCAATGCAGCGTAAATTAGACCTTCCACGCTAGCGCTGTAGTGCGCAGGCGCGGATTAAAATAGCGCGCGTAAATTTAAATATCGTCGCGCAAAATCCGGCCTGCGTTTTAAATTTAGCCTCGTTTAAATTTTAAACGTTTTTAGCAGGCTGCCTAAATTTAGCCCCTTATTTTCGCCGTTTGCGCCGCCTCCTAAAAGATCGCCCAAAAAGCTACTTGCGTCGTTGATATCGATTTTACCGTCGCCGTTAAGGTCGAGCTTGGCGCTTGCGATTTTGCCGATCAGCGCGCTAAAATCCACGCCTTTGCTATCGACGGCATTTGCTTGTACGTCCTCGCCGCCGCCCAAAAGTCCGCCCAGCATCGAGCCTAGCGAGCTAGATCCGCCGCTTTCGTTTTTGCTTAAAAAATTTGAGCTGATGCCCGCAATTATCGCATTTATCTGGTCGTCGGGCAGGTCCACGCCTAGAAATTTTTCGATAAAAGCGACCGGACCGCTTTGAAATTCTCTTAAATTTTTATCGTCGCTTTTGAGCGCAGAGACCATATTTACAAGTCCGTTTATGTCCATTTACGCCTCCTTGATCTTGGCTTTCGCAGCCTGTTTTACGATAAGCTCTATTACTTTTAGAGCGTCCGCTTTGGCTTCAAAATCCTTGCTAACGGCGATGATCTGTCCGTTGCTGGCCGTTAGGCGGAAGCGAACCTTGTCTGCTTTATCGGTGTAAAGCTCAAATTTCGGATTGTTTAGCTTTTCTCCGCCCGCGATTTGATCCTCGATCTTATTTAGCGCGGCGTTTTTTGCGACGCTTTCGATGCCGTTTTTGCAAGCGGCCTTGCTCGTGTAAACCTCGGAGGTGCACAGTACATGCCCGTCATAAAGTAGATCGAATTTGCAGCCGTCCTTGGCGTCTTTGATTAAAAACTCAGCCATTTTTCATCCTTTCGTAGAAGATATCGTTATTTTAGCTAAAATTTTAATAAATATTTTTAATAGGCGCGGAATTTTCTGCTAAAATTGCGCACAAATTTCATTTACAAAGGATCATAATGATAAAGGCTCTACGTTTTAGCTTGATTTTCGCCGCTACTTTAGGATTTGGCGCGGATGAGAGCGATGCATTATTTAAGGACATAAGGACGCGTCTGGGCTGCAATCTAGCCGCACAGGACTGCGAGACTAACGCCGGCGGGCAGAAGGCGCTCTTTAGCGTAGCGCGCCATCCGATCGAAGCGGGAGCAAACGAGCTAAAAATAAGCGGAATTTCGCGTGAGCTAAAAAATCCGAGCGTTAAAATTTCGGGCGTGAGTATGAATATGGGCAATGCGGAATTCCCGCTAAAGCGCAGCGCAGACGGCTATGAAGCGACGCTTGATGTTGCAGTGTGCACGCACGCCGTAATGCGCTACAAACTTGAAATTTACGAGGATGGCGAGCCTAGCGGGCTTTTTGTGTATTTTGATCTGCGAAAGCGCGCTACAGATCGAGACCGCGGCGAAGATATCCACTTGCATCACCACGAGCATTAGACGCGCCCCGTTTGTGCGCGGGGTAAAATTTGCGCTTTTTCAGACACGACGCTTTAGGGGAACTTGCACGTTGATTGTAGAAAATTTTACAAATTTTATAAGGCGCCGCTTGCGATAAATTTTTTGTATCTTTTGGGCAGCGCACGTCGCGAGTGGATACGCGGCTAGCCGCAGCGACCTAGGTGCGCTTTATCTACATTTTGTGAAGCGCCATTATAGGCCATGGGCGCGCGGCGATTTGCCGTGCATTCGCTTCAAGTGCCGTGTAACCGCTACCGCGGCACATCAAATTTAGCCCTTCGCCGCCTTTAAATTGTAAAATTTTTAAAATTCGCTTGCGTTTCATACGCCCAAGCTACGCGGAATTTTGAAATTCCTTGTATAATCTGAAGCAAATTTTAAAATCTAAGGAAAGCCATGCAAATATTAAAACAAAAGCACTTTAGCGGCGAGCGAGCGCTATTCGGCGCAAAGGATCTGCGGATCGAAAATTCCGTCTTCGGCGAGGGCGAGTCGCCGCTAAAACACAGCGTAAATATCGTCGCGCAAAACTGTAAATTTGAGTGGAAATATCCGTTTTGGTACGCCGAAAATATTCGCGCGCAGGATTGTTTATTCGACGAGGTCGCGCGCGCAGGGATCTGGTATAGCCGCGGCGTAGTGCTAAAAGACTGCCTCTACGGCGCTCCCAAGGGGCTTCGTCGCGTAAAAGACGCCGCGTTGCAAAATGTGGAATTCCACGACGCACAAGAGACCTTGTGGCACTGCAGCGACGTCACGCTAAAAAACGTTACCGCAAAGGGCGCGTATTTCGGGCTTGATTGCGAAAACTTAAGCATCGAAAATCTATCGCTTTTTGGGGATTACTGCTTCGACGGCTGCAAAGACGTAACGATCAAAAACTCCAAGCTCCTATCCAAGGACGCGTTTTGGAACTGCGAAAATATCGTGGTCGAGGACTGCTTCATCGCGGGCGAGTACTTTGGATGGAATTCCAAAAATGTAACGCTGCGAAACTGCAAGATCGAGAGCCTGCAGGGCTTTTGCTATATGCAAAATTTGCGCTTGCAAGACTGCGAGCTTATAAATACGACGCTGGCGTTTGAATACAGCGATGTCCGTGCCGAGGTAAAAGGCGCGATCGATAGCGTCAAAAATCCGAGCAGCGGGTTGATCCGCGCAGAAAGCATCGACGAGCTGATTCTAGATGGCGCAACGGATGCGTCTAAAACTGAAATTATCACTGAATTAAGGGCGTAAGATGGGACTTTTTGATTTTATAAGCGGCAAGGAGAAATATGATTTCGATACTCTGCCGAACCGTCGCGGCACGAAGTCGCTTAAATGGGACGTAGGCGAGAGCGAGCTTCCGATGTGGGTCGCGGATATGGACTTTGCCGTAGCGCCCGAGATCATCGAGGCTCTGCAAAAGCGGCTGAACGAGCGGGTTTTGGGCTATTCGCTTGTGGATGATGAGTGGCGCAGCGCGTATCAAGGCTGGTGGCTCGCGCGCCACGATTATGAAATCCAAAAGGAGTGGCTGATCTATGCTGGCGGCACGCTGCCTGCGATTGACTCGATCATCCGCAAGCTTACTTCGCCCGCCGAGAACGTGCTGCTGATGAGCCCGGTTTATAACTGCTTTTACTACTGCATCAAAAACGCCGCCCGCGTGCCGATAGAAAACGAACTTGCCTACGCTAGCGGCGATTATAGCATCGATTGGGAGGATCTACAGGCTAAGCTCGCCGATCCGCAGACGACGCTTTTTATCCTTTGTAACCCGCACAATCCGATCGGTCGCACCTTTAGCAGGGACGATCTCGCCCGTATCGGCGAGCTGTGCGAGAAGCACGGTGTGATCGTGCTTAGCGATGAGGTGCATTGCGATCTGACCGAGCCGGGCGTGCGTTACACGCCATTTGCTGCCGCGAGCGAGACGTGCGAGAAAATTTCAGCCTCCATAATCGCGCCCACCAAGGCGTTTAACATCGCGGGGCTGCAAAGCGCGGCGGTCTTTGCCGCAGATAAATTTCTGCGCCACAAAATTTCAAAGGCGCTAAATTCCGACGACATCGCCGAGCCGAATTTTTTCGGCGTCCAGGGCGCGATCGCCGCATTTACGAAGGGTGCGGCGTGGCTAGATGCTCTGCGCGAATACCTCAGCGAAAATCGCAAATTCGCGGCGGAATTTATCGCGCGTGAGCTTCCGCAGGTGCGCGTCGTGCCGCAAGACGCGACCTATCTGATGTGGCTTGATGCGGGCGCTTACACGCAGGATAGCGCGGAGCTTGCGCGCTTCATCCGCGAAAAAGCGGGGCTGTATCTTTCAGCCGGCGCGCAATACGGCAAGGGCGGCGAGAAATTTTTGCGCCTAAATATCGCGACCTCTAGGGCGCTGCTAAAAGACGGGCTAGGGCGGCTGAAAGAGGCGCTAAAGATTTGCCCGCATTAAACGAACTGCGGCGCGGCAAGGACGAAATTTAAAATTTTACAGCGGCCAAATTTAAAGTGGCGGCACAAATTTTAAAATTTTACAGCAGGGCGCGAGCTTTATGCTAAATTTAGCGGAGATCAGGCGGCGGCGCGCAAACGTTTAAATTTAGCGCGCGACAAATAAACCGGCGCTTAAATGCGTTACAAAAGGCGGATTATGGATAGAAACGGCGATTCGCAGGAGCTTTACCTACTTGAAAAACGGCGCGAAAAGCTCGCGCGCATTAGCAAGCTCGTCTCATTTTTGATAATCCTGTTGCTAGTCGGGCTTTACCTGTTTTTAAATACGAGGGCGGAGCCCGTCTCGTTTGATACAAACTGGCTCATAGTCGCGCTTTTCATCATCTTTCCGGTTTTAAACGGGCTGCTCTACCGTCTATTTTACAGTTTAAGCTTTGGCAAAAATGAGGGCGCGCAACGCGCAAATTTTGATAAATTTAGCGGCTTTGATACGGCGCAAGATACGGACGCATTAGGGCAGGGTGCGGCGCAAGACGGGCAAATTTTAAGAGCCGATGCGAAAGAGGGGCAGGTATTAAAAGCCGGAGCGGGCGAGGGCGGTATCTCTGAAAACAGCGATAGCCGCATGAGCGCTACTTACGGAAGGTTTGAACCTAAAGCCGCCGAAGGTGAGGGCGGGGGCGAGAAAGACGGCGCAACTCAGTCAAAATTTAACTTCTTGGACGATCTGCAGAGCCTAGAGGATGAGCGTGCGGCGCTGCAAAAAGCGGTGAAAAAGGCTAATCTAATCGCCGCTGTCGTAGGGACTGGCGTGGGCGCACTGGTGGCGCGCTTTTGGGGCGATATAATAGCCGGCGTATTTTTCGGCATCGCCGTTTACGGCGCCGCGGGCTCTTTTTTGACGGCGAGCAAAAGACAGAATTTCAGATCAAATTTTAAAAGCAGGGTCGTCGCGAGCATCGCAAAAAGCTTCGGGCTTAGCTACGATGAAAGCGGCGGGCTAGGGACGGATGAGTTTTTTGAAATTTACGACTGCTACATAAACGAGCAATCGAGCGAGGATATGATGAGCGGGGAGGTGCAGGGCGTGCGCGTTAGCTTTAGCGACTTTTACGCCGCCGAAAAGGTGCGCACCAAAAACGGCACTCGCACCGACGTAAAATTCCACGGAGTGCTTTTCGTCGCAGACTTTCACAAAAGGCTTAACTGCGAGGTGCGGGTGTGTCACAAAAACTCGCGAAATCTGCGCAAATACGGGCAGCGAGCGAATATGGACGACGTGAAATTTGAGGAGTTTTTCGACGTCTATACGACCGATCAAGTGGGCGCGAGATACGCTCTGACGCCGCTTTTGATGCAGCGACTGACGGAGATCTATCTAAGACTGGGCTCGCAGATAAACGCGGTACTGAAAGAGGATAAAATTTACGTGGCGATCGAGACTTGGCGCGATAATTTCGAGCCTAGAATCGACTGCTCGCTAAAGCAGGACGCCACGATAGCGCTTTACGTAGATGAGATCGGCGCGCTTGTGGGTATCGTGAGCGAGCTAAATTTGAACCGCAAAATTTGGAGCGAATGAGGCAAGCGGCAGCGCCGTTGAGTATGATGGCGGCGGGCCGTATACGGCTCTGGCGACGCACAGATATGCAGACAAAGCGCGCGGGATCGCAGGCTTAGCGGCACAGATGCGCTGTGTAGCTGAGCATGGAAATGGATGCGTTGCGCGGATTGTGCGTTTAGGTGGACATGTGATCGCTCCTTCGCGCGAGCCAATCGAAAGATAGAACGCACTCGGGAGGCGTTCGTATAAGATTTTGCAGGCTGCATGAGCCGATAAATTTTTAAATTCCCGATCCGTTTAGCAAGCGGGCACTTGCGATTTATCATCGCTCATGCGGCATAAATTTTACCGCACGAGCAGTTTGTGTTAGAATTTTACTATCGCTTGAAATTTTACGCCGCCGCGCGCGACTTAAATTTTGCCGCAACGACCCGCGCTAGGCTGCATTTTGGCTCAGCTAAATTTGTCGTGCGGAAGCAAAACTTTGCCGCTAGATCGATAAATTTAGCTAGCTTATAAAAGCGCTCGCCGCCTATGGGCGTTTATGGACGCAGTTTCGGTAAAGCTACAACGCCTCGTCGCTGCGAGCTTGCAGGGCTTAGCAATATCGCCCCGCTAAACTAGACGGCGAATCTAAATTTATAACTTTCCGCCTTCGATTACGACGTCGTCAGCCTTGATATCGTCGCCGTATACCGGCGCCAGCGTCGCATCGTAGTCGGCGTGGAAAAATTTCTCGTCCGCAAGCTTTACGATTAGATCGTCAAGCCATTTGCGAAGCTCGTCGTTGCCCTTTTTGACCGCGGGCGCGATGACGTCCTGATCGCCGAGCGAGCGGATGCCTACCTTAAAACCCGGGTTTGACTTCGTCCACGCAAACAAAAGCGTATTATCATGCGCGATCGCATCGCCTCTGCCGTCCAGCATCGCACCGAAAGTCTCGGTATTTTGGTCAAATTTTAAAAGCTTGATCTCGGGATGGTTTTTCGTAAAATACAGATCCGCGGTCGTGCCTTTGTTGATTAAAAGCGTTTTGTCCTTAAGCTGCGAAACATCGGTGATATCGCCGTCCTTGCTCGCGACGCCGAGGGCTACCTTCATATACGGCAGCGCGAAATCCACGACCTCTTTGCGCTCAGGCGTGACGGTGAAATTTGCAAGCGTGATATCGACCTTATCCGACGCCAAAAATTCCGCGCGATTGGCGGCCTCTACGAGCACGAACTGCACTTTGCTCTCATCGCCCAAAAGCTCCTTTGCGATACGTTTTGCAAAATACACGTCATATCCCGCGTTTTTACCCGTCTCGTCGATATAACCAAACGGTGGCTTATCGCCGAAAACCGCGATCCTTACTACGCCGCGCTTTTTAATCCCGTCGATATAACTTTGCGGCGCGGCGGAACCTTGCGCGGAATTTGAGGAGCCTTTGCCCTCGTCGTTGCAGCCTGCGAAAAATAACGCACCTAAGATAAAAAGCGTGCTTAGCGTTTTTTTCATCTTTTCTCCTTTATTAAAATTTATTTTTTAAATTCGAACATATTTAAAAATTTCTTCGCGCGCTCGCTTTTCGGAGCGGTAAAGAACGCCTCCGGTTCGTTAATCTCCACTATATGCCCGTCGTCCATAAAAACTATGCGATCGGCTACGGCGCGCGCAAAGCCCATCTCATGCGTTACGATTAGCATCGTCTGCCCCTCTTTGGCGAGATTTAGCATTACGTCTAGCACTTCGCGCACGATCTCTGGATCAAGTGCTGCGGTAACCTCGTCAAAAAGCATGATCTTTGGCTTCATCACAAGGCTTCGCACGATTGCGATGCGCTGTTTCTGCCCGCCGCTAAGCTCTTTGGGATAGGCTCGCTCTTTATTTTCTAGTCCTACGATTTTGAGCCAATGTCTGGCTAGCTCTACAGCTTGCTCGCGCGATACGCCTTGGACTTTGACGGGACCTAGGATTATATTATGTAGCACGTTTAAGTGGTCGAAAAGCTCGTAGCTTTGAAAGACCATACCGATCTTTTGCCTGATCCTACGCCACTCTTTGAAATTTTGATCGATCCGCTCGCCCTCGATTATAAAATTTCCGCTTTGTACCGGCTCTAACCCGTTGATTGTGCGAAGTAGGGTGCTTTTGCCGCAGCCGCTAGGGCCTAGGATAACAACGACTTCGCCCTGCGCGACGCTAAGGCTGATGTCCTTTAGCGCGTGCAGCTCACCGTAAAATTTATTGACTTTATCGATTTTTAAAATTTCCATCAGCTCCACCTGTTTTCTAATTTTTTCGAAAGCGCCGAGATCGGATAGCAGATCAAAAAATATACGAAAAATATCGCTCCGTAGATGATTAGCGGCGCGTAATTGTCGCGGAAGACATTTACTTCGATGATCTGCTGCCCGACCTTGACGAGCTCGATGACGCCGATTAGTACGGCGATCGAGGTTGTTTTTATCATCCTGCTGAATAAATTTATCGTTGCGGGCACTAGGCGCCTCATCGCAAGCGGCAGGATCACGTAGAGATAAATTTGAGATCTGCTAAATGCGAGTGCTTCGGCGCTTTCAAACTGATGCTTAGGGATGCTAAGCACGGCGCCGCGCACCAGATCCATCATCTCAAAAACGCCCCAGATGCTAAAGACGATGATCGAAGCCGCGATATTTGAGATGTGGATGCCAAATGCCTTGCTCGCGCCGAAATATACGATAAATAGCCAAACGATGGGCGGCATGATACGCACGATCTCCAGGCAAATTTTAAGCGGAATGTATAAAGCTCTGCGCCCAGAAGCCATTAAAATTCCAAGTACCAAGCCTAGAGCGAGCGAAACCGCGATCGAAATGAGCGCGATTTGCAGCGTGATCCCGAGCCCGCCAAGAAGCCTGATTAAATTTTCGCCGCTTAAGAGTTCCATCGCTAGCCTCTCATATACGCAAGGCGCTTTTCAAGCAGCGTAAGCGCTAGCGAAAGCGGCAGGATTATGATCAGATACGATACGCTTAACATAAACAGCGCCTCGTTCGTCTTGTAATACAGCCCGATCACGTCCTTTGCGGCATAAACGAGATCGGCGAGTGCTACGATGCTAACGATCGAGGTTTCTTTAAGCAGAAAGATTATGTTTGCGCTGATGGAGGGTAGGGCGATCGCAAAGGCGCGCGGCAGCACGACGTAAAACACTATCTGCGCTTCGCTAAGCCCCAGGCTCATCGCGCTTTCGATCTGGGATTTTTTTATCGCCTCAAAACCGAGCCTAAAGCTCTCGCTCATATAGCTTCCGCCCAAAAACGCAAGCCCCACGATCGCGCAGGTAAAGCCAGAAATTTGAACGCCCAGCTTCGGCAGGCCGTAGTATAGAAAAAATAGCTGAATTAAAAGCGGAGTATTGCGCGATAGCTCGATATATGCGCTCACAAGCTGGCTTAACAGCGGCAATCTTTTATATTTTATCAGCGTGCAGATAAAACCGATGATGATGGATAGTAAAATTCCGTAAAATGCGAGCTTTAGCGTTAAAATTCCCGCCTTTATGAACATCGGGCTAAATTTAGCTATAAAATCAAAATCCATAAAATCTTCTTTCCGTAAAATATGCGTATTATACAGATAACTGATTAAAATAGTATTAAATCAGAATTTTTTTATAAAGATTCCGAAAATTTAGGAGTTTAAAAATATATCTTATAAATATATTTAGTCCGAGCAGATACCCGGACTATAGAATTTTGACGGAATTTTACGAGTAAAAAATATACGCGTATCCCGAAACCAAAAACGCGGAGAATATCGCTAAAATTCCGCCACTCCGCACCATTTCCGCCTGGCGAATGCGTCCCGTCCCGAAAACCAAAGCATTCGGCGGCGTCGCTACCGGCATTACGAAAGCGCAGCTCGCGCCCACGCCGATGATGATCGTAAGAGTTTCTTTCGGTAGTCCCATCTGAGCCGCTACACCCGCAAATACGGGCACTAAAAGTGCAGCAGAGGCGGTATTGCTCGTAAATTCTGTAAGGCAGATGATAAAAACCGCCGTTACCAAAAGTACGATGTAAGTAGGCGCTCCGCCGAAAGTGTGCGCGACTAGATCACCAAGCACCTTAGAAGCTCCGGAATCGCCTAAAACCGCACTTAGCGTAAGTCCGCCGCCGAAAAGCAGCAACACGCCCCACTCGGTGTTTTCGGCGATGTCGTGCCATTTGGCAAGCCCTAGTATGACGATTACGACTGCCGAGCAGATGGCGACGTAAGCATCGTCCACTTTAAAGCCCACAAGGGCTGAAATTTGCTTCGAAAATATCCAGCCAAGCGCTGTTAGAGCAAATACGACGATCGTAATAATGCGCTCGCGCGTCCAAGGGATATGCTCCAGATCCATCTCTATTTTATGGCTTAAATTCGGCTTGAAAATTATATAAAGCACCACAAGCATTATCGGTAGCATCACGCACATTAGCGGCAAGCCTACCTTCATCCAGTCTGCGAAGCTGTAGTGCAAGGCTTGAGCCACGATTAAATTTGGCGGAGATCCCACGAGCGTGCCCAAACCTCCGATGCTTGCAGAATACGCGATGCCTAAAAGCAAAAACACGAGCGTGCCGCGATCTTTGCTCTCGTCCATGTTGGCGCAAATTCCAAGTGCGATCGGAAGCATCATCGCAGCAGTTGCGGTGTTTGAAACCCACATCGAAAGGATCGCCGTAGCAAGGCAGATTAAAATCGCAGCCACGCCCAAGCGACCGCCTGCGCGGGCGATTAGCCACATCGCGATCTTTTTGTCTAGCTTTTGCATATGCAGAGCCGTTGCCAGAGCAAAACCGCCGAAAAAGGTAAAGATCGTAGGGTTTGCAAAATTTGCAAGCGTGCTTTTGATGGTGGCGGCCGTGAAAGTGCCATCTTTAGCGAATTTACCAAGCCCGATAGCTACCGCAAGCACCGGCACCATAAGCGCGGTTACCGTGATATGCACGGCCTCTGTAAGCCACATAATCGCGATGAAAGCAAGCAGCGCAAGGCCTTTTTTGACATTGGGCTCAAATGGTAACGCGGCATATAGAGCAAAGCCCACTGCAGCGGCAATCGCCATAATGATGACGCCGCGCTTAGGAAACGGCACGGTGTCGGTGAGCCTGTCTAAACCCAGCTCGTCTACGTCTGAGTCTAGCGGCCCTTGTAAGCGGGAGTTGCGTAACTCCACTTTGTGTTCTTCCATAGATACTCCTTTTTTGGATTTGGCTTATGATACAAAAATGAGGCGGGAATTTTATAAATTCCAAATCAAATCGTCTTAAATTTTTAAAAGTGCAGTTACTATCGGTAACACGGCACTTATCTCGTGTGTAAATTTTAAATTATACATAAAAACGAACAACTAAATAAGCGCTTTAAATTTCATCACAGATTGTTTTTTAATGGCTCTGGCATTTAAATTTGCTAGCTGCCCAAGGGAGGTGGCGTAGAATTTCGTTGAATTCCGTGCTGGCAATCAAGAATAGAATTCTGTCCTTAGCAAACGAGATAAAATTTTATCCAAGGCGAGTGAGATAAAATTCTGCGTCTTACCTCAAAAATTTATCGAAATTTAAGTGGGGGGGGGGCTATTATAATCAATAAATTTTAAACGGATTTGTAAGCGAATCCGGTGGAGGAGGCTCAAAGATCGTAAGTTATAAAACGGTAAGAGCGGCTGTGGCGAGAAGCCTTGAAATCATAAATTGTAAGGAGAAAATATGAAAAACAAAATTTTAATCGCGGCGTTTGCCGCTGCGGCTTGCGTTAGCGTAGGCTCTAGCGAGGGTTTACTTTTAGGCATCGAGGGAGATTACTCGTTTAAATCTAGTGTTAAGGGCAAAACTATTAGCTATGGAGATAAATTTAAATGGGATGACGGACAACCTGCAATAGGTATAAAAATTGGATATGATTTTGACGTATTTAGAGTTTATGGCGCATATTCATATGATTTTGAAGCGTCTAAATCTCACGAGATTGATATGTTTTCTTGGAAAGATAGCTGGAAAAAGCATAATTTATTAGTAGGGGCGGATTTTACGCCTGAAATTACTAACAGTTTTAAGCTCATAGCGGGTGCTTATACGGGGGTTTCATTTATGAGGTATAAAAACGAAAGCTCTTTTTCTTTACCTGGATATGCCTATTCCGATTCCTACAAGGCAAATTTAAACGGCTGGGTAATCGGCGCAAAGCTAGGTGGACTATATAGCTTTGATGAGCATAATGAGATCGAGTTTGGCTACAAGGCGGACTACACGAGATACAAGGCTAGTAAGCTCGGAGAGGATATAGATAAAGCCTACGAGACCAATCATGGACTATATTTAGGATACAACTTTAAATTCTAAAAATTCTAACGTGCTAGCGCAGGATGGAGCGAACGAACTCCTGCTCCATCCGCTTTT
>NZ_CALEDC010000368.1 GCF_937949835.1 uncultured Campylobacter sp. | reverse complement strand
CGCAGTGCCGCGGTAAAACGGCTCGAAAGTATCCTCATAAGCCTTTTTGAAAAAGCCTTCTTTGCTTAGCTTTATAAGCTCTGCATTGACGAAATCCAGTAGCTCTTTATTGCCCTTCTGCACGCCAATACCCATGAAATCGGGCTTGCCTAGAGTTTTAAGCGGCACTTCTACCTCGCTATCGACTACCGGATATGCCATTGCGATGAGATTATCGGTCGCGTAGGCATCCACGTCGCCGTCTTTTAGCATGCGGTAGCACTCCCTGGCGATCTTGCAAAATGTAAAATTTCCAAAGCCTTCTTGTTTAAAAAACGCCTCGCCCGTACCGCCGCTTTCGAGCAAAATTCTTTTCTCCCGTAGATCGGCTAAGGATTTTATTCTATCGGCCTTGCGGGTTAAAACTCCAAGATTTACTGAAAAATACGGTGTTGAAAAATCGATCTGCTGCGCGCGTTCAGGCGTAATGGTAATCGTAGCGATGACGATATCTACGCGGTTGTTTACTAATGCTGGAATTCTATCCTCGACCTTCATCGGCACAAGCTCGATTCTGCCGCCTTTTTCGCCGAAAAGATCATTTGCTATGGCCTGTGCCATCGTAACTTCAAAACCCTCAAAAGTTCCATCGTTTAGCTCGCTAAAAGGAGGCTGTCCGTCGTAAACGCCGATGCGAACGACGCCTTTTGATCTGATCTGTTCCAGACTATCGGCGAAAGCAACGATAAATGGTAGCAACAATGCAAGAAGCAATTTCATGGCAAATCCTTAAATTTAATCTCTCTTCCGCTTTCAAACTAAGCGGGAAATTTTATTTATTAAAATTCTAAAAGCCGGACTCAAAATTTAAAGCAAGCTCTTAGAGCATATTATAAATTCCATCTAGCAGAAAATATTTCTTATCCGCCGTACCGCGATAGAATGGATCAAAGCTCTGCTCGTAGGCCTTTTTGAAAAAGCCCTCTTTGCTTAGTTTAATGAGCTCTGCATTGACGAAATCAAGTAGTTCTTTGTTGTCTTTCTGCACGCCGATGCCGATGAAATCGCTAGGACCTAGGTTTTTAAACGGCACTTCCAAAGTATCATCGATGACGGAATATGCAAGCACGATGAGATTATCATTTATATAGCCGTCCGCATCGCCATTTCGAATCATTTCGTAGCATTCCTTAGCCGAAGCGCAATGGCCTAAATTTTTAAATCCCTTGGTTTTAAAAAATTTCTCCGCTACCGTCGCATCACCTTCGAATACGATCTTTTTATCATGAAGCTGTGCGATATCGGTAAAAGCGTCGGCTTTACGCGTTAATATGCCCAAATTTACGGAAAGGTAGGGGAGGGAGAAATCGATCTTTCTTTTTCGTTCGTTGGTGATGCTAAATAGGCCGATTACCAAATCAAGCTTATTTGCCTCTAAAAATGGAATTCTATCATTTACGCTTAGTGGAATGAACTCGATTTTGCCCTCTTTTTTGCCGAAAATTTCTTTAGCAATAGCGTTTGCAAGATCGATTTCAAATCCTTCAAATTTGTCGCCATTAGACTCGCAAAGCGGCGGATGGGCGTCGCGCACTCCGATGCGAATGACGCCGTTTTGTCTGATTTGATCTAGGCTATCGGCAAAAAGCGCCGCACAAAATAGAGCCGCTATAAAAAGTAGTTTCATTTTATGTCCTTAAAATTGGATTTCGCATATTATCCGCTTATCATAAATGACGTTTTAGTCGAAGCCGTTAGATAAAACACTGCTAAATTTCGTCCTAAAATATGGCATAGAGCCCATCTAGTAAGAAGTATTTTTTATCTGCAGCGCCTTGATAAAATGGCTTGAAAGTTTCATCATAAGAACGTTCGAAAAAGCCCTGCTTGCTAAGTGTAACAAGCTCTTTATTTATCAGATCAAGCAGTTCGGTATTGCCTTTGCGCACTCCGATGCCTAAGAATTCCGGATTACCTAGATTTTGGATTGCTACTTCTAAATTGTCGTCGATAATGGAATAAGCTAGTACAATGAGATTATCGTTAACGTAAGCATCGGCTTTGCCTTGCTTAAGCATATCGTAGCATTCGGTAGTAATGGAGCAATGGATTAGATTGTGGATTTTATTTTTATACAAAAAATTTTCTGCCGTAGTACCGTTACCCTCTACTAAGACTTTTTTGTTTGAAAGATCGTCTATGCTTTTGATGCCGTCGCTTTTACGTGTCAAAACTCCCAAGCTCATCGAAAAATATGGATAAGAAAAGTCGATTTGCCTTTTTCTATCTTGCGTTATCGTGATGGTCGCGACCGCAAGATCTACCTTATCGTTTTGTAATGCAGAGATCCTATCGCTGGCGTTTAGAGGGACGAACTCGACTCTACCGCGCTTATCGCCGAATATGCTCTTGGCTATAGCGTCTGCAAGGTTGATTTCAAAGCCTTCGAAATTACCACTTTTTTCATCACTAAAAGGTGGCCTACCATCACGAACACCGATTTTAACGACTCCGGCAGATCTGATCTGCTCCAAACTGCCCGCAAAAACACCGCTGCAAAGTGCAAAAATAATGCAAAAAAGTAGCTTCATAAACTATCCTTTTCTTAAATTTTATATTATCCCTTAGATATTGCGTGATTTTACCCTAAAATAGTTAAACATAACTTCAATTACATAATACGGATTGCTAAATCGGTAGTAAGTGGGCAAGATTAAAATTTAAGAAACGATAGATAAATTTTATGAAGTGAAATTTAGCCGTAGCGAAATGTCGCTCAGGAAAGTATAGACTTTAATTAAAATTTATCTATCGTAATTTACGGCGCAGTTTTTGCAGCACAGGCATATAATTTGATTTGGAATTTATCCATCGTGCCGCTTGCTTTTCGAGCCGTAATTTTACGTCTTGCCTACGTGCCGCATATTTCGCAATAAAATTTTAAAATTTGCTTGGGTTGAAATGTTGTTTTATGTTATAAAATTTTGTGGTATTTTAAAACTATTTTTCGCCAACTTCTACGATTTTGCTTAGCACGTATTGTTCTAGCTCGCGTCTAGGCACATCGTTTTTGAGCGCTTCGTTGTAGATATTTTCGACTATGCGGCTGTATTTTTCGTAGGGGAAGTAGAGGAAATGGTTTGCCCAAGCGCGTTTGATGAGCTCGTGAGTAAGTTTTTTTCTAGCCCACGCTTTGAAGCAATCAAAGCCGATAAAAACCGCCGACGTCGCTATGATCGTAAATAAAATGGAGAAGTGAAAGTCGATCTTTTCAAACATCGCGTGCGTCAGCGTTATCAAAAACATAACGCAGACGAATGCGAAGCAAGCGAAGATAACGTAGGATTTGCCG
Source organism: uncultured Campylobacter sp. (assembly GCF_937949835.1). Taxonomy (GTDB): domain Bacteria; phylum Campylobacterota; class Campylobacteria; order Campylobacterales; family Campylobacteraceae; genus Campylobacter_B. The sequence goes on along the minus strand of NZ_CALEDC010000368.1, from coordinate 2,199 downwards.
TAGTTAAATTTAAAATTTAGCTTCGAAGGATCGACGAGCATTCCGTCGTTAAACTCGGCGTTGGCTTCGAGCAGATCACGGAAAAGCACGGGTTTATGCGATACATGAAACATAATTTCTAAAAGCCTATCTTTAAAATTTGATTTATCCATAGGGTTTCCTTCGATTTTTGCGGCATTATATCTTAAATTAAATTGTTATAAGATAAAATCTCATAAAATTTCAAGGAGAGATTATGTTTGAAATCAGCGGAATGAGCGGCGATGAGATAGTCTATATTAACGGCAAGTTTTGCGCGGCGAGGGATGCGGCGATAAGCCCTTTTGATCGCGGTTTCGTGCTTGGAGACGGCATCTATGAGGTAGCACCCGTGGTAAATTCTAAAATTTGCGACAGAGCGGATTTTTGGGAGCGCTTTGAGCGCAGCGCCGCGCAGATCGAGCTAAAAATTCCGTATTCTCGCGAAAAATATGAGGAAATTTTATATGAGCTCATCGCGCGTAACGGCGTGAGCGAGGGTGCTTTCTACACTCAGATCACAAGAGGCGCGGCGATGCGCGATTTTGATTACGTCCGCGGCATAGAGCCTAGCGTCTTTGCTTTTGTGTATCATACGCAAATTTTTGATAATCCGCTCGCAAAAGAGGGGATCGAGATCGTAAGCCTGCCCGAGATCCGCTGGCACAGGCGCGATATAAAATCGATCTCGCTTCTCGCGCAGTGCATCTTAAAGCACGAGGCCCACAAGGCGGACGCTTATGAGTGCTTTTTGATCGAGGACGGGCTAGTTACCGAGTGCTCGAGCTCCAGCGCGTTTATCATCAAAGATGACGTTCTGATCACGCGACCGCTTTCAAACGACATACTGCCCGGCATCCGCCGCAAGGTGATCTTGGGCCTTGCCGAGCAGGCGGGGCTGAGCGTGCAGCAGCGGGCGTTTGGAATGAGCGAGGTTTATGAAGCCGATGAAGCCTTTATCAGCGCGGCGACGCTGATGGTGCTGCCGATCGTAAAAGCTGACGGCAGAGCGATCGGGGGCGGCACGGTCGGCAAATACGTACCGTGCCTGCGCGAGATGTATGCCGCGCGGCTAAGAGCCGAAGCGGGACTGTAATAGGGCGGTCAAATTTAGCCCGTTAAATTTAAATTATGCGGGCTGATTAAATTTTGCTTTCTAGCTCCCCGGTTATGTGACCCAGCTCGCTTACTAATTCTAAAATTTCAGACAGTTCGTATTGATGAGCATACGCTGTTCCGGTTGTCGGAGGTATGCTAAATAGCTCTGTTTCAAAGCGGTTCGTCGCGCCGTTTAGAAATAGGTAAAATTTATTATCCATAAACGCCGCGCTTATGCTAAATTTATGGTAGTATCGCTTTAGCTCGTTTAGTCGCTCCATCAGCGTGGGCGTCAATAGATAGCGAGCTTCTACCTTGTCGTCGGCAAACACGCGAAATTCGCTATTAAAAATGACGTTGTCCATTAGCTCCTTCTCGCCTAAAATTTTTGTATTTAGCTCGCGGCTCGCCAAGATGGTTTTGGCGTAAAATCTCTTGCCGAATTCGCATATCAGCACGCTGCCGTTAAAATCCATATACGCATCATATAAGCTCATCGCAAGCGAAGCTAGCTTCACATAGGTATTGTCTATGCCCAGATCGTAGTTCTTTTTGATTCTAATCGCCTCGCTAAGGCTAAATTTTACCCCATCCCATTCGCCTTTTATCTCATCTTCGCCGATAAAATCGGAGTTTGCAAAGATTCCCGCTCGCCTGAATTCCTTCGCGCTTATGCCACGTCCTGGCGAATAAGTAAGCTGTGGATACGCCTGCGAGATCGCCGTGCGCACCAAAACTTTTTTGTAAAATAGTTTATATTCATAAGCGGCGTCTGCAATGCCGTCGTAAATGCAAGCAACATAAATAATCAAAAGCACCGCGTAGATAAGATAGACTTCGATCATCTTGTAATCCGTATCATCGTCTGTTTTAAATACCGCATCGATCGCAAACATCACGATAAACGGAAACAGATACAAAAATGCTATCTTGGCATAGATCATCACTACCTTGCAAATACACTTTTTTTGTTTGGCTCTACTTAGTGCTATTGCCCTGTCTAATTGCATGCGTTTCCTTAAATTTTTTGATCCGAAATTTTATAAAAATCATTCTCTTGATAAAATTTCACCACAGCCTCGT
>NZ_CALEDC010000367.1 GCF_937949835.1 uncultured Campylobacter sp. | reverse complement strand
CGTTGTATTTTAGTGCTAGCGCGATGAAATTTTACCGGTGCTACGTTATTTTAATTCTACCGCGAGCTTGCGTCCAAATTTTAAGAGTCAGACGCTAAATAGCGTCTTAGTTTGGGATTTGCGCAGTATCTAGCCACGCGCCGCGGTAGAATTTTGCATCGATTGCCATAGTGGTGCGCCGTGACGCTATGGCAGGCAACGGCGCGCCGTTAAATTTTAAAATTTTAACGTTTCGGCTGCGACATATGAAGACGGCAAGGCGTAAATTTGTTCGCTGATTTTGCGATTTTAGAAAGCTAGCCGCGGTGGATTTTACCACCCGTAGCGTTAGAATTTACGCAAAGCGCAGGCAGGGCGCAGAGTTCATTAAATTTAGCGGTGAGATGAGACTAATAAATTTTACAAAGAGCAAGCCTAACAGCTATAGTCGCGTTTTTTTGTGGACGAGCTTAGCGCGAAATTTCGCTTAGATACGCCGCGAGCTGCCCGTATGCGATGCCGCTGTCGTTGCACGGAATATCGCGGTTTAGATGAAATTTTATCCCTCGTTCGCGCAGCTTAGCGCACGTAAGATTTAGAAGTGTCGCATTTTGAAAGACTCCGCCGCTTAGCGCGACCTCGAGCCCGAAGCCCTCCGCAAACTCCGCGATGAAATTTGCGATGGCGTTTATAAATTTCGTCGCGGCCAAGCGCGGCTCATCGCGCAAAGCCTGCAAAAACGCCTCTTCGTAATCGATCACGTAGCATTCGCCCTCAAAGCTCGGCGCGCAAGCTCCGTTTTGCGGGGCTTGATACGCATCGGCGACGTTTTTGCTTTCAGAATTTATTAAATTTAGAGCGGATGCTTGCTCTATAGAATTTGCGGCGACGTTTGCATTCTTTTTATCGCCGCCCGCGATGTTTCGAGCCGCCCGCTCAAGCAAGTCTTTACTCACCGCATCGTCCGCAAGCTTTTTAAAATCGTCTCGCAACACGCAGCTGTTTTTAGCGCCGCTATTATTTTGCGCATTCAAACCGCCCTGCCTCGCTTTGCGCTCTGTTTTGTGCCGTAAATCAT
>NZ_CALEDC010000366.1 GCF_937949835.1 uncultured Campylobacter sp. | reverse complement strand
TAGCGCAAACAGGCACAAAATGAAAGGACATAAATGATAGAGTGGATACAAAATTTTTTTAGCGGAGTGATTCCGAAGCTGCTACTAAACGCGACGCTGGAGACGCTGTATATGACCTTCGTAAGCACGGCTTTGGCGTTTATTCTGGGGCTCGTGCTTGCGATCGTGCTTATCCTTACACGCCGCGGCGGGCTGTGCGAAAACCGCCTCGTCTACGCCGTGCTGGATGTCGCGATAAATACGCTGCGAAGCTTTCCGTTTATAATTTTGCTGATCGTGCTCTTTCCGCTTACGAAGTTTCTCATCGGCGCGAGTATCGGCACCACCGCGGCGATCGTGCCGCTTACTATCGGCTCGGCGCCCTTTATCGCTCGCCTCATCGAAAGCGCGCTGTTGGAGGTCGATAGCGGCGTGATCGAGGCGGCGAAGAGCTTCGGCGCGAGCAAGACGCAGATAATCTTTCGAGTAATGTTCGTCGAGGCGCTGCCTAGCATTATCGGCGCGATTACTCTGACGCTCATCGTCATCATCGGATTTACGGCTATGGCGGGCACGGTAGGCGGCGGTGGGCTCGGCGACGTGGCGATCCGCTACGGCTTTCAGCGCTTCCGCCCTGATATAATGGCATACACAGTCGTGATCCTGATAGTACTCGTGCAGATAATCCAAAGCATTGGAAATTTACTCTATAAAATTACGAAAAAGTAAGGGCATATGGGCGGCGGAATTTTATGATGAAATTTTATCTGCTTTGCTTTCGCTGCGGGATTCTACTCTCGCCGTAGAATTTCATCTTTGCTTGAGATTCTGCTTTGCTCGTAAAATTCGGCATTCGTTCGCAAAGCTCCGCTTTCGCTCATTAGATTGCACCCTTGCCAGGAAATTTTGCCGTAAATTTTAAATTTGAAATTTTTGTATTACAAAATTTTAAAGTGGAGTAGAAAGCGTAGAATTTTAAAACGACATTAGAATTTATAAATTGTCTTGTGCCGCTTGCGGTAAAATTTTACGCGGGCGGATACGGCGCGTTTAATAAGATCGTTATCGCATAAGAGCGAAGCTATGAAATTTATCTAGTGCGTAGCGTCTAAATTTAAAAAGGGGCGAGAAATCTATCGCCCCTGAAATTTAAGTATAGGATTTGATTTTATAGATGTGTGAGCTAGGGCTTGCTTGCCCCTTAAAATTTAAAACATAATCTCAAACCCTGCATTGATAGCACCGCCTCTTGTTTTACCTACGTAGCCCTTGCCTCCTAGGCTAAGGATAAGGTTTTTGCTCTCATACTTGTATCCTGCTTCAAACACTCCGGTAGAGCCTTTTAAGCTAGGCTTAGGAGCGTCAAGTCCCATAGTAGATGCTTTAGCATCTCCGCTAAACTCATACTCGTATGCGCCTCCAAAGTATAGGTTATGCTCATCTTTTAGATTTATAGTATCTCTAAGACCCGCTCTTACTCTATTAGATGTAACGCTATCAAAGTGATATCTCTCGCCCGAGCTTATAGTAGCATCTGCATCATCCGTGTAAGCATATAGCCATTTAGTATAAACGTCTAGTTTATTACTTTGGCTTAGATCAAAGATCTGACCTATTCCTATATGAGTAGCCATATAGGTTGAGCTGATATCAAACTTCTCATTATGAGCTAATACTCCAGGAGCTATAGCATAGGTCCAGTCGTTACTATTGTAGTCGCTACTTATCTTACCTACGTGAAAGCTTGCATCAAGGTAGGTGCCGCTAGTAAAGTTTTGCTTTAGCATCAAGCCTCCGCCTATATACTCGCTATCTCCGTCTGCATGTAGACCGCTATCTAAATAGCTATCGTAGTTGGCTTTTCCATATTCAACGAATACTCCGCTTAAGATATCTCCTGCGAAATTCTCAGTTAAGCTGGCTAGTCCTGCTGCTACTCCATAGCCTTTGGAATTTACGTGCGAGCCCGTCTCATACCTTAGATCATAAGCTTCGCTTATAGCAAAAGGAAATAACTCTAAATGACCATCAGGTATTAGCTTATCTAGGTAGTTAG
>NZ_CALEDC010000365.1 GCF_937949835.1 uncultured Campylobacter sp. | reverse complement strand
CATACGCTTATCGGCAATTTTTATCTCCTGTGGGAATGGCGTTGATAGCCCATAAATTTTGGCAGCTTGCTGCAAACACTTTTCTTCCGCCGCAACATAATCAGCCATATGCGGACTATGTTTTATCGGACTAGGCACGTCCATACCGGTTAACCCTTCGAAAATCTCGTGCGCCATAGCCCACTTTTTAAGTTCTATATCATAATTATCAAAAATACTTTCTAGTGCCAAGCAATGCTGCGCCACGCTATAAAATTCCGTAGTCTGCCCCCAAAACCTACAAATGCGCGATAAAGTTAGCGCCACTACATTGATATCAAAATCTTCATCCTCAAGATTAAAGGGGTCGATAAGTCGACCGCTGCTATTCATTACCTTTGAAAACATATTACACTCCTCAACGTAACGAGAGTGCTCGTTTCGTTAAAAACCCCTGGCAAATCATACCAACTCTATTTGCAAAAATGATACGTGCTGCATCCAAACTATTTATTTCGGGTATAGTATCATTTACGGGTTCTCCCAATAGCTCCGCAGCAAAAACCCTTATTATATAGCGATTAGTTGCAGTCTCTTCAAGCTTTACGATATTATTACCCATACTAAAATAGTCGACTAATTTGTTTCCATTTTCCACCACGTATCCCCGTTTCATTGTTTAAGGAAGCTCAAAGCCTAATTTTAAAATAGGGCGTAGACTTGCTTTTTGATTATCCGTATTCAACATTTCTTCGGCCATTGCGCGATTTTGGCGCACGTTGCCAAGTCGCTTTAAAACACCGTCTTTATCAATAAATTCCCAATACCAAAGGACGTCATCGGCTTTTATAAAATCGCCTAAGTTCATTCCGTCCATCCCAAGCGATCCGACGTGCCAAATATCGGCAGGACGAGAGCAGCCTGCAAAACCTTTGCGCACCACCTCGTCGCCGTCTTTAAATTTCGGCTCTTCGAGTTTGACACGATATTCAAAGTTATCCCAATTCCAAAGCGGCGATTCTGTAGGCGCCCACCTTTCATCTTC
>NZ_CALEDC010000364.1 GCF_937949835.1 uncultured Campylobacter sp. | reverse complement strand
CGTTTTTGTAATCAGGGTGGCAGTTGATACCCGTGCCGATCGCCGTAGCGCCCATATTTAGGTAAGTCATAGACTCCCTAGCGGCTTTGATAAGTGCGATATCTGTTTTAAGCGTAAATCATACGATGGCCCATCGCTGCGGCATGGGGAGGGGTGCAAATCGCAAACAAGCCGCTACCGAATTTTGTTAAACGGCTTGATGCAAATCGCGAGCAGAGGCTGTTAATTTTCGTAGAAAAGTACGGGGCTAGTGGTTTAAAATTTCAAACGAGCCGTCATTATAAAATTTAAAGCAAATTATGTCGCAGCTAGGATTTAGCGCGCCTGCAAGTTAAATTTAAACAGCTGCGCGGCGCAGTGTATGACCCCGCCGTTTCATTTAGTGCACCTACGAGCTAAATTTACGGCTGAAATTTCAAAATTTACACTGCGCCAAAGGGTGCTTCGGCGCTACGATACACGCCGCTAGGTTTAAATTTTAAAATTTAGCGGAGCGGCTGTTAAGCGGCAGGCGCGACAAATAGGCGCCGTAAAGCATTCTTAACAACCCTAAAATATCTGCAATAACAGCAAAAAATCCTAGTAAAATTTCTACAACAACGGCAAAAATTCCTACAAAAATTTTACGCAAAATTCCCGCTAAAATTTCATACAAAACCGCTGTAAAATTTACCTGCGTTTGATGCCGTAGCCGTCCTTATCCACGCATATAAAGCCCGTAGTAGCGCCTCCGTCGCGCGCCATCACCACGCCGTCTGCGGCAAATCTATCATCACAGCCGATCTCGTAGTCTTTTTTTCACCGCCTCGCTCGCAGGACCCTCGAAAATCTCATAAAATTCCGAGACAAACCCGTCTTTGTAATAAATAGCGGTTTTGCCCTCGCCCTCCCAGATGCTTACGCCCTGGGCATTTGCGCTTTTTGCTTTGGCTTTGAGTTCATTAAAAGTCCCAAAATCCAAGCCTATGATTTTTAAAACAGCGCGCTCGTTCGTCTTTTCGTCTATACTATAAAAACTCGCACTTTGGTTTTTGTTTTTATTCACGGCTCTCATGCTTGAGACCTCGTCGCCATTAAAACGGATGTCAAAAGAAACTCCCTCGGGCTTTATCTCGCGCGCAAAATCGCGCAGGGCTAAAATTTGAACGCGGTTCCGTTCGTAATTTTCCGCTAAACCGGACTCCGCAAAGAATAATTTGTAAATTAAAAATCCCGCAGCTGGCACAAGCGCAATGCCTACGAGAAGCTTAAATAACCTAAAAATTTCCGAGAAAAAATATTTTATAAAATTCACGCCCGCTTCCTAAATTTCATCGAATTTCGCCGTCTACGCAAAGGGCAGAATTTTTTTGTAGTTACTCCACAGATCGCTCTGCTCGCCGAAATACGCAAGCAGTCCGCGCGCGTTGCGATCGAAAGGGTTGGGCTCTTTATGCAGCGCGATACGCTGCGACAGGCGCAGATCGTAGGTGTTGTATATCGCAGAATACGGCACCGGAAAGTCCGAAGCGTAAAGCAGGCGCGAGTGCACGTCCGTTTGGCTCGCCAGATGCGGCAGAGCCTTAGCGCGCACCGGCGTCATCAGCGCGGAAACATCGGCGTAGAGGTTTTTGTGCGTGCGCAGAAGCGCCAGAAGCGCGAAATAATCGTGTCCGAAATTTCGCGGGCGGCGCGAGAGCGCACGAAAAATATGCGAATACTCGTAGTTAATCGCCATGTGTGCGCACACCGTCGTAACGCCCAGCTCAAGCGGCGCATAAATCATCTCCAGCGCCTCGCAGCGGCGAGTGCTCGGCACCGAGCTTTCGTTGCCGACGTGGATCACCAGTGGCAAGCCTAGCTTGGCGAGCTTTTCAAAATACGGCACGTAGCGAGGTAGCCTCGTATCCAGATCCCAATAGTTTTGTAAAAATTTCGCCCCCTTAAATCCTAGCTCGAAGCAGCGATCGATCTCATCTAGCGCGTCCGCTCGCTTTGGATTGATGCTAAAAAACGGCACGATGAGATCAGGGTTTTTTTGATAAATTTCAAACACGCTGTCGTTGTCCGCACAGACGGTCTTATCGCGGTGGATTAGCTCGCCCGCGTCGCTAAATTTAGCATCCACGCCGAAAAGCACCGCCTTTTTAACGTATTTCGAAGCTCTAAGCCCGCCTAGAAGAGCGTCCACATAGGCTTCATAGGGCTCTTTGATCGCGCGCGATACGTCTATGCCGAAGCGCCTGCCGAAAAGGCGCAGCGCGAGCCTGTCGTAAGGGCGATCGAAGCGCACCTCCTTGCTTAGCAGATGGACGTGAAAATCAAGCGTTTGCATCGGGGATCCTTGGGAAAATTTTGCCGAGTTTATATCAAATTGCGGTAAATGGTTAGAATTTTAAATTTGGGTTTAAATTTACGCACCGCGCCTTGCCTCGCCTTTAAATTTTAAAATTTAAACCTCGCCGCAAGAGCCGCTAATTGATATTTAATGCCGTTTTAAAGCTACGGTGATATACTTGCGATTTGAAAAGCTATTTCAATTAAGGAGCGAAGATGGAGTTTGAAATTTTAGAAAATTCCGCCGATTTTAAGCCTAGCGATCTGGATGAGATAATGGTCTCGATCGGCTGGGATACGGAGCAAAACGCAGCCTCCGTGCCGCCGCACGAGACATACAGGGTGTGGCGCACCTATGATTACGTGGCGATCGCCAAAACGCAGGGCAAGACCGTGGGGGTGCTGGAGGCGTTTTGCGACCGCGACAACTTCGCTACGAGCTATCTTTACTGCGTGATAGTTCATAAAGATTATCAAAGGCGCGGTATCGGCACGGCGCTCGTGAATGCCTTTAATAAACGCTTTGCGCACACCACCACCTTTGTCGTGACCCCTCTACACAAGGCTGAGGGTGCCGGAGAATTCCTGCAAAAGTGCGGCTTTAAGGACGCTTCGGAGCACTTCACGGTTCATATGAGAAAGCGAAATTCGA
>NZ_CALEDC010000363.1 GCF_937949835.1 uncultured Campylobacter sp. | reverse complement strand
CTCTTTAGCGAAGGGGGAAGGAATGAGATAAAAAGAGATTATGAAGACGCCTCTACCATATACGATGCCATATACCAAATAGCAACTACCGATAGAGTTAGCATTAAAGACTTTTTTAGCGAAAACGGCAAAGGCTTTATGACGGTAAACGCAGTAAGGCAAGAGATAGCAAACAATCCCGAGCTAAGACGGATGCTACAAAGCGATGAGCTTTCTGATCAAGAGAAACAAGCCATAACGCAAAACATCACAAGACAGGTAATGATAAACCTAGGCTACATCCCAAATCAAACAAAAACTATCTACACCGATGAGACCGGTAGAGACGGTAAGCAGATAATGGGCTTTTACTCCTTGCAGACGCAAAACAGCTATATCAATATAAAAAACAACGAAAGCACAAAGGATCTAGTCGCTACTTCTGCTACCGAAAGCCAAAGAGCTATGGATCATCAAAGAGGCATAAACTTCCTCCAAAACGAAGATGATCATTCGACCTATTCACAGAATTTCGGAAACGCAGTCGCTAGATACTACGGATATGCTCTTAGCTCATACGGCAGTGGTTACGGCTCTGCTAAGATAAATAATCCAAGCAGTATCAATCAAAACTACTACGCAAGCAACAATAAAGAATTCTCTAGGCTGGATAAACAGAAGGGGGCGAATAGGCAGTTACTTGATGAAGAGGTACATAAAATATATGAACTATCTAAAATTTACTCGGAAAAAAAGAATATACCTCTAGAAAAGGGAACCGCTATAGTATCCAAAGCATTCTATGGTTTAGTAGACAAAGATGCAAACGATATGTATGAAACTAATTTGGACACGGAGGAGGCTTTTGAATATCTAGAGGCTCAAGACTTTTTAAAATCCAAAATAGATTATTCAAGAATCATCCCTACTTATGATGATAATGAATTTAGTGGTATAGGTTGGGCGTTCAAAGAGCAATATAACGATAGGTATTCAAATTTGAAAGGATATTCTAGAAATAAGAAATTCTATGAAAAATACCTCAAAATAGATAATCCAGCAGATACTTTCTCGTTCTCGGGTTTAGCCGATAGTATTAAAAATTTCGCTGATGGTTTTACAAAGCCGTTTAAAGATTTAGCTAATGAAGCCACTAATAATACTTCAGAATTTTTAAAAGCTACCGCGATAGGAATTTTAAATCCTTTTAAATCAGGATTTAATTTCGGAGAGAATTCACATAAAACATATGAAGAAGCAAATCTAGATGATTTTTTAGGTGATAAACAAGGTAGAGATCAAAAACGTGGAGAAATAGCAGGAAGTATTGCGCCGATCATAGCCGGCGGAACAATCGGAGGTGTTCTAAAAAAGGGCAAAAATGCTCATAAGGTAGGAGAAGCCGGCAGGGCTGCCGAAGGCGCAGAGACTACAAAACTCTCAACGGCTGTCGGTGAAACTGCAGGTGCGGGAACGGCAAAAGCTCCGACGGCTATTAGCGAAGCTATTTTAAGTAATAATATAAAAATTACTCAAGACGAAATGATTCATGTGTTAGATGCTGCAAATCAACTTGATAGAAATAAGTTAACTAAGGCTGGTAGAGCAATACAAAAACACGGCGATAGGCCAGGGGATATAATTGAAAAAGTCAAAGGGAATGCCGCAGTAGAGAATTCTGAAGGCATAAAATTAGTTAAAAAAATTTTAACGGACTCTAAGTTAGAAGTTAAATCATATTATAGCTCTATATATAAAGCAAATATCAAAGATTACAGGAGCAAAAATGGCGGAATAAGGATGAATATTGATAGTGGTGAATTTATGGGGTTTTTAAACCCATAATCAAATAATTTTTAGGATTTTAATATGATAAAAAATGAATTTGAATTTTTAATTGCCTCCGTGCCGGATAGAGAAAAAGTAGTAGCCGAGATTTGGCATATGGACAGAGAGCCTTTAATACAGATCAACCATGAAACAAATAAGCTTTTAGTCGCTGCTACCGAGACTCGGCATAATATCAATTTTTACGAGCTTATATGGGCGCTATATGCCGGGGGATTATGGCTAAAAGATGGGAATCAAAGACCGAATTTTACGGAGCAATTTGAGAAATTTTCAAAAAGAAACGGAAGATGTTCGGAAAATATCTTTAAATTTACAAGATATGAAAATAAAGTGAGTATAGAACATAAAGGCAATCTAATAGCGCATGTCATAAAAGAAGGTGGCGCCCTATCGGTAGGTTTGTTAAATTTTGGATTTGAATTAAAAGACTGCGTAGAGCTCGAAAATTTCGTATGGGCTTTGCAAAATTCTAGGAAACTGCTATCATGAAAAACTATAATACATTTTATAAAATTGGTATTATGCCAAAAAATAGAATAGAAAAGATATTTGAGAATATTAACATAGGAACGTATTTTGGACCAGAAAAAAAGATTCCATAACCCCTTCTTTAGTGAGGAGCTAAATAAATTTTTAAATGTTATGCTAAAGCATGAGTTTTCCGGTAAGGATAAACTTATTAAGCAGCTTAATAATTTAAGAATTAAAAAGATTGAGGAGGACGCAGGCTTTAAGGCCTTTGTCTTTGAAGTAGTGGATCAAAATTTACTAGATTATGAGGGCATACCATATCCGGCGATAGATATGTTAGTGTTTAACAATTTGCACTACACAACAGAATTTATACTTCACTGGGGTGAATGTGTAAAAGAGTTAGAGATTTTTAATATTGCAGGAGAGGACTATCTTGAATTAGAAAATTTTGAGGATATTGAATTCTTGGATTAGTAAATTTTTAAATATTACTAGAAACGATGACAAAACTGTCAAACATAGATTTTTTAGACCTAACGTGAAATAAAGGAGAGATTATGTTTATAGACGAAGATTATGTCAATATCGTGCCGCAGGATCTATTGGAGCGCGGTATTCGCTTAAGAGAGGAACTCGGTTTTTATGAAATCGCTTGGAAATTCGACGATGTAATGGAGGTGCTTAAAATCACAAAAAGTAAAGATATGGTTATCCTCGGAGGAGATGTATATCGCTTAAGCGGTAATAAGCCCATAATCACAGGCGATGGCTGGTACACGAACAAGGGAGATGACGATGCATTCGAAGTAGCGATCCGATATATCACCAATTATCGCGCGAGAAATGGAGATGATTTTGCATACTGCCCGACTATTTGTCCATATACCATCCTACAGGAGCCAAATGAACAAACAGAAAAATGATCAATTTTTTATAAACAAGAGTTTACCGCCTAACGTAGAAAGATGGCTTAACATAATGCTTCGATATAAATTTAAAGGCAGAGATGAATTAATATCTCATCTCAAACTTATAAAGATCGATAGCGTAATAAAGGAAGTAGGTTATATGCTAATAAAATTTAAAGAGCCTAAAGGTACGGAAAAGCTATCGTTAGAAAATTTCCCGATGAGCACTATAGTAATAGATATGATGGTGTTCACAAAAGGAGAATATGAAACCAACTTCTTACTCTACAATAACGATTATGTAAGTAGGCTAGAGATTTATAATGTTGCAAGCGAAGCATATCTTGAATTAGAAAATTTTGAGAATATTCAATTTTATAATTTTGATGAAAATAAATATGAATAAGTGCTTGAAATTAATAGTAGCCCTATTTTGTATCAATATAATGGCTGCGAGCTTATTAAAAGCAAATAACCTCGTAAGCTACAAGGGCTCTAAGCTTTCAAGCATAAACGCTAACTA
>NZ_CALEDC010000362.1 GCF_937949835.1 uncultured Campylobacter sp. | reverse complement strand
TTTAACGCTCGGCGGCAGGCTCACGCACAACGAATACTTCGGCAACCACTTTTCTCCTAGAGCCTACGCGACGTTTAATATAGGCGATACTTGGACGATCAAAGGCGGCGTCGCAACCGGTTATAAAACTCCCAACGTCAATCAAATTTCGCCTGAAGTAGGCACGATTCAGGGCGGCTGGAGGATTATAGATTTCGGTAACAAGGATTTAAAGCCCGAGAAAAGCACGACCTACGAGATCGGGCTTTATTACGACAATGCAGACGATCTGCGCGGCAATATCACGCTATTTAAAAACGACTTCAAAGATAAAATTTTAGATACCGATGGCAGCAATATCAATAGGATTCCCGCTTACGGAGGCTGCGCCGGCGCACCGAGCGTTAATTGCCCGGGTTGGGGAACGTATTTTGATATAGAAGGAGCCGAGGTTTACGGCGTTGAACTGAGTGGCGATTACGATATTACTAAGAGGCTAAATTTCAAGGCAAACTACACCTATAGCCACTCCGAGATCGAAACCGGGGATCCTACGATCTATACGCCAAACGGCGCCGTTAAATTTAGTCAAACCAATCTTAGTAGGCTAGATGGCAAATCCCTGACCGCTACTCCGAAGCATGCCGCACATGCGACGCTTAGCTATAGGCCTATCGCTCCGCTTTCTACCTTTATCGGTCTTAATTACGAAAGCGAGCTTACAAGCGTGCAATTCGGTCCGGGCAATAGAGTCAGCAAAAACGACAAAAAGCTTTTTACTACGGATTTGGGCGCACAATACGATTTAAACGATAATCTGAGCCTAAATTTAACCGCTTACAATATCTTTGATAACGTCCGATACGACGAGGGTCTCGCAGACGACGGCAATTACTATTGGTACCCCGAGGAGGGCAGGAGGTTTTGGTTTAAGGTAAACGCTAAATGGTAAGCCTAAAGAGCTTTCTTGCGGTATTTGACGCGCTCTTTTTAGTGTGCTTATTCGCTTGCGATCTGGGGGCAAAACCGCCGCAAAAGATTGAGCAGGCAAGTGGAGCTGCGCACGAAATGTTTAATGTGAGCGATTTTATTCTAAAAAGCAAGAACGGAGAAAAATATAAAATTTTTATAGCTCGCCAAAAAAATGTCGCTCGCTACGATAGGGTAGTTTTTATGGTTGATGCGAACGCGCAGTTTCCGATACTTTTAAACTCCTATGCGAAAATTTATGCGAATGGCGCAAAGCAAAACGCCGAAACCGGGTCTAAATTAAATAAAACCGTCCTTATAGTAGGTATCGGATACGATAGCCCGCTAGCGTATGACACTAAGCGTCGCACGAGAGATTTAACGCCCGCGGCGAGCGGCGAAGAATATGCAAACGGCGGCGGCGCAGCAGAATTTTACGATTTCGTAAAAGATGAATTATTTCCGCTCGTGGAGAAAAAATACTCTACGGCAAAAAGCGATAAAATTTACTTCGGACATTCTTTTGGCGGGCTATTCGGGATTTATGCTTTGCTGCGCGACGATGGGATTTTCGACGAGTTTTTTATCGCCTCACCTTCGTTGTGGTGGGGCGAATCACAGCTGATCAGAGATGCCCTAGACGAGGGAAAGCTTAGATCAAATTTAAAAGCGAAATTCATAATGCTCGTTGCTGGCTCGCGTGAAATGCGTAAAGGAAAAACCGATAAAGCGGGAATTTTAAAAGCGACCGATCTAGCTGAAATTTTAAAAACAAAGGGGC
>NZ_CALEDC010000361.1 GCF_937949835.1 uncultured Campylobacter sp. | reverse complement strand
ACGAGCAGAAGTTGCGCAGTTTGGGCAAAAACTGGATCATCGTAAATAAAAATATCGAGAACAAAAACGGCCACGAGCTTTGGCAAAAGGTGCAGGGCGAGGACTACGCGGCGCTAGAGCGCGATTTTGAGGCGCTAAAAGGGGCGTTTGAGATGGATTTTTTCAAGCTTATTAGCGAAAGCGAAGTGGAGCTGTTTTATGAAAAATGCCGCTTCAAAAAGCCTTTTGCGGAGCTTAAAAGCGCTCACGCAGCCAATATGCTAGCACTTCTTGCCATGATCTTTAAGCAAAACACGGACGCGAAATCGCATAAAATTTTGACGCTATATCTGGCGCAATTTATTATTCCTAGCTTTTCCGCGCTTGCTACGCACGTGCAGATAAACGCCAAAAGCAGCTACTATAAGGCGCTTGGGTGGTTTTTGGCGGATTTTTGCCGCGTGGTGAAAGAGACGCTGGGGCTTGGAATTTAAAATTTAAAATTTAGAACGCGCGCTAGGTATTTTTGCGCGTTCGACACGGAGAGTGCTGCGTAGAGATAGAATTTAAAGCTTGCTTTCGGAAATTTCTTGCGCTGTAGCCGATACAGCTCCTGCGGGCGCGATAAGCTAAGCGAGACGGGCGAATTTTATCTGCGTTATCTGCGCGGATGCAAAGTAGCTGCCTTGCTGTTTTGTGCGTCGGCGTTTGTTGTGTCGCGCGTCGTTGTGAATTCTGCGTGGCATTCAGTATTTTGCGCATGTGCCGTCTGATGTTTGTTTTGCGCGCACTGCGAGTTTTTCTAGGCGTCCGGTGCTCTCATTTTGCGCCGCCTGCATTAGGGTGCTGCGTGCTTTGTCCGCGTCGCGTCGTTTTGCGCTTTGGCGTTTTGCGTGTCGCTTTGTATGTCGTCTGGCATAGTCATTTGGAATTTTACGTGAGGCGCCTTGCGTCCCATCTGGCGTCGTCGCTTGAAATTTCATGCGAGGTGGTCTGTGCATCGTTTGACGCTATCGCTAGGATTTGCGTCTTACGTGTTTCGCGCGTGCGATCGAGCGTTCGAAAACTAAGTTTGGCGCCTAGCACTTGCGCCGCCCTGCGTCTTTTACCGAGCATGCGTCACGCAGCGTCCGATGCGCGCCGTTAAATTTTAAAATTTAAAACAAAGGAAAAATTTGAATTACTGGAACGAAATTTACGCCCACTTTGATCCTGTGGCATTCAGCGCGTTTGGCATAAACGTGCACTGGTACGGCATTATGTATGTTTTGGCGCTGCTTACGGCGCTATTTATCGCCAAGTATTTCGTACGCAAAGACGGCCTTGACTTTAGCGATAAGATGCTCGATCGCTACTTTATCTGGGTCGAAGTGGGCGTCATTTTGGGTGCGCGGCTTGGATATATCGCGATTTATTCGGGCGAGGCGGCGTGGTATTTCAGCCATCCGTGGCAAATTTTCAACCCTTTTCATAACGGCGAGTTCGTGGGCATTCGCGGTATGAGCTATCACGGCGCGGTCGTCGGATTCGTGATCGCGACGGTTTGGTTTTGCAAAAAATTTAAAACCGATATGTGGGCGCTGCTCGATCTCGTGGCACTTAGCGTGCCGCTTGGGTATTTTTTCGGACGCGTGGGAAATTTTTTAAATCAGGAGCTTTTCGGGCGCGAAACAACCGAGCCGTGGGGGATCTTAGTGGGCGGCACGTTGCGTCATCCAAGCCAGCTTTATGAGGCAGTTTTGGAAGGACTGGTAATTTTCGTGATTTTATTTTTCTACCGTAAATTTAAGAAATTTAACGGCGAGCTGATATGCCTGTATGCGATGCTATATACGGCGTTTAGATTTTTCGTAGAATTTTTTAGGGAGCCGGATGATGGGCTTGGGTTTATATTTTTAAATTTATCGATGGGGCAAATTTTATCTTTGGTGATGTTTTTGATAGCAGTTTTCTTAAAGCAGTCTTTGAAGAAAAAACTAATTTGCAGAAATTAAATTAATCTAAAGTTAAAAAGTAATATAATCCCTTTACAAAAATGTAAATTTTCGTTTAGCGGGGATTTATAATCATCTTTTTTAAGGAGAACCTATGCTAGGTCGCATTGAAGGCTTTACGGGCAGATCCATAGACGGCAAAAAAAGCCGCATTATGGCTTTGCAAGACGTGGCGCAAAGCATCAGCGGGCTGATTTTGGCCTGTTTCATGCTGTGTCATATGATATTTACCGGCACGATTTTGATCGGTAAGGGCGCGTTTGAGGGCGTCGTACATTTCGCAGAACCGGGCGGAATTTATTTCGTTACAAACATCGTCGCTTTTGTAATTTTCGTGATTTTCGTAGTTCACGCATTTTTAGCTATGAGAAAATTTCCAGCAAACTACAGACAATATCTAATGTTTAGAGGCCACAAA
>NZ_CALEDC010000360.1 GCF_937949835.1 uncultured Campylobacter sp. | reverse complement strand
GTAGCACACGGATACCGCACTCGCGGCACTGCTCGTATAATTTTTCGGCAAATTCTACCGCCGCCGCGTCTTTGTGATTTGAGATGATGATCTCAAGCTCGAAAGGCGCCAGCTCGCGCGGCCACACACAGCCTCGCTCGTCGTGACTGCTTTCGATCGCCACGGCGATAAGGCGGCTTGCGCCGATGCCGTAGCAGCCCATGTAAAACGCACGAGCCTTGCCGTTTGCGTCTAAAAATCGCGCTCCCATCGGCTCCGAATAGCGCGTACCGAGCTGAAAGATATGGCCCACCTCGATGCCTTTCGTGATGCCAAGCTCGCCGCCGCAGCACGGACACGCGTCGCCTTCGCTCACGGCGGCGAGATCCGCAAAGCGCGATTCGTTAAAATTTATCACGCTTGCGCCCACGTAGTGGTAATCCGGCTCGTTTGCGCCCGCGATCATCTCGCGCGCTCCTTTTAGCTCGGCGTCGATGTAAAATTTCGCCCCCTCGCCGAGCCCGAAAGGTCCGCAAAAGCCCGCCGTAAAGCCCGCTTGCGCGATCTCCTCCTCGCTAGCATCGATTAGCTCCAGCGCGCCGCAGGCATTTTGCGCCTTGGTCTCTTGCAGCTCGTCGCAGCCGCGGATAAAAAACGCTACGATCTCGCTACGATCCTCGTATAGCGCTTTTTTGATCACCGCTTTGATGGTGTAGAATTTATCCACTTTAAAAAATTCCGCCACCGCGTCGATCGTTTTCATCGCGGGGGTTTTAAATTTCATCATACCGTCGGTCTCGGGCGCGGCGGCGTTCGTAGTTTTTGGTGCGCGGCGCGCAGCCTCGATGTTTGCGGCATATTCGCAGCGCTTGCACACGACGATATCGTCCTCGCCGTTATCCGCTAGCACCATAAACTCCTTGCTGCCGCTGCCGCCGATCGCGCCGCTGTCCGCATCGACCGCGCGAAAATTTAACCCCAGTCGCGTAAAAATCTGCGAGTACGCCTGCCTCATCACCTCAAACTCGCGCTTCATATCCGCAGCGTCCGCGTGGAAGCTATAGGCATCCTTCATCGTAAACTCGCGTCCGCGCAGAAGTCCGAAGCGAGGGCGCGCCTCATCGCGAAATTTCGTATTGATCTGATAGATATTTAGCGGCAGCTGCTTGTAGCTTGTGATCTTATCCGCGACCATCAAAACCGCCGCCTCCTCGTTGGTAGGGCTTAGCACGAAGTCGTTATCCTTGCGATCTTTGAAGCGCAGCAGCTCCTTGCCGTATTTGGCGTAGCGACCGCTTTTTTTCCACGCATCCGCGGACGTCACGACGCTAAAAGAGACCTCCTGCGCGCCCGCAGCGTCCATCTCCTGCCTGATGACGGCGCAGATCCGCTCTAGCACTATCTTTCCTAGCGGCAAAAAATTATAAAGCCCGCTGCCCAGCTGCTCAATAAATCCCGCGCGGATCAAAAGCGCGTGGCTAGGTAGCACCGCGTCTCTGGGAGCTTCTTTTAAGCTTGGAGCGAAAAGCTTGCTAAATTTCATTCTGTCTGTCCTTTTTCTCGTTTTCTTGATTTAAAAATTTTTCGTAGTTTTCTTGCAGTTCAAAAATTTCGACCAGCGCATTTACCGTGCCGTCAGCATCGTCCGCTTCGCCAAGATTTTTTAAATTTACCGTCGGAGCGTGCAGAAACGCTTTAAAAACCTGATGGATAAGCTTGCGCGCCTCCTCTGCATCGCTGTGCTTTAGATAGCCCTTTTTAAGCGCCTTGGCTAGCTCTAGCTCGGCTACTTGTTTCGCGCTTTGGCGCAAAGCCTTGATGATCGGCGTGGATGCCGCCGCCCTCAGCCATTTGAAAAACTCGTTCGTGCATTTTGCCACGATCGAGTAAGCGATCTGCGCCTGCTCCTCGCGAAGCAGCAAATTTTTCTTTACGATCTCCTCCAGATCATCGACGCTGTAAACCTCGACATCCTCGCTCTGACTAAGTTCCACGTCGCGCGGCACGGCTATATCGAAAAAATATCGCTTAAAGCTTTTGGGCTCTAACAAGCTATCGGTAATGATCGGCTCCTGCGAGCCCGTAGCGCTGAAAAATAGGCTATTTACGTTTAGATATTTTTTGAGATTATCCAGCGTGTCGGTCTTGATACGAGCCGCGCAGATATTTGTGCCGTCGCTTAAAATTGCGCCGCCTGCGTCATCGCGACTTGCGCGTCC
>NZ_CALEDC010000359.1 GCF_937949835.1 uncultured Campylobacter sp. | reverse complement strand
ACGGCAATCAGCTTTTGGCGCGACCGCGATAACCTGCATGGCGATCAGTGCGCGCGGCAAAGGCGTCGTAACACAGCCGTGCCGAATCGCGCTGCGGAATTTTAAAATTCTAAACCTAGGCGGTCGGTGCGCAGACGCCGCGATAGTTTATGACGCGATCTATGCAATCTGCTGCGGAAACGGCGCGTAAAATTTTGTGGTAGCCCACGCGACATCACGCTTGGAATTTTAAAATTCCGCGGCTTTAAAATTTAAAAATCGGAGCGAAAATGAACGATAAATTTAGCAAAATCGGCTTCATACTTGCCGTCGCAGGCGGCGCGGTGGGGCTTGGCAATGCATGGAAATTCCCTACCCTCGTGGGTCAAAACGGCGGCAGCGCCTTCGTGCTTTTATACCTCGCACTCACGCTAGGCGTGGGCTTTAGCATATTCTTAGCCGAGATGGCGCTAGGCAGGCTAAGCGGGCGGGATCTGCCGAGCGCGTACGAGACGCTGGCACTGCGCGGCGGGCGTAAATGGCGCGCAGGAGGCGTTTTCATCGCGGGCGGCATGCTGGTGCTGTCCTTTTACCTCGTCATCCTCGGCTGGGTGATCCGCTACATATTTTTGGGCTTTTCTCCGCTGCCCGCAACCGCCGAGGAAGCGGGCGCCGTCTTTGACGATCTCATCTCGCATTCGCTAGCCACGAGCCTGGGCTTTTACGCGCTTGCGCTCGTGCTGACGCTATCCGTCGTCGCGCGCGGCATCAAAAGCGGTATCGAGCGACTAAACGTCGTGATGATGCCGCTTCTTTTCGTACTGCTACTTGCGATGCTTGCGTATGCGTGCACGATGCAGGGCTTCGGCGCGGCGGCGAAATTTCTTTTCTACCCCGACTTCGGCAAAATCACCGTTAGCTCCGTCCTCTCCGCGCTCGGGCTCGCGCTCTTTACCCTGTGCGTGGGCGTTGGCTGTATCGCAGCATACGCGGCTTCGCTTAGTGAGGGTGTGCGGCTGGTACGCAGCTCGATAAACATCGTATTTATCAACATCGCGATCGGACTGATGATGGGGCTCATCGTCTTTACCTTCATCTTCGAATTCCGCGCCGATCCCGCGCAGGGTGCAGGGCTTGTGTTCGTCTCGCTCACTACGATGTTTGCAAAAATGGGGCTAGCGGGGCAGGTGCTTGAAGTCGCGTTTTTCGTCTCGCTCTTTTTCGCGGGGATCACGAGCGCTGTTTCTATGATCGAGCCTTTCGTCTTCTATCTCATCGGCAGGTTTAAAATTTCGCGCCTGCGCGCAGTCTGCATCTCTGGGTGCGTCATAGCGGTGCTAGGCGCATGCTCGCTGCTATCGATGCACGCGGATTATGCGAGCAGGTTTAAGCTTTTCGGCGCGAGCTTTTTTGACTGCTTGGACTTCGTAAGCTCAAACGTCATGCTGCCCCTCGGCGCGCTAACCTCGGCGATCTTCGTAGGCTTCGTGATGGATGCGCAGCGCCTGCGCGGGCTTTTCGGCGCCGATATGGGCGAGCTGGGATTTAAAATTTGGTACTTTTCACTGCGCTTCGTAGCGCCCGTCGCGATCGTGATCATAATGGCAAATCTGCTGTTTTTCAGCGGGAAGTAGAAAGCGATTCGGTTAAATTTAAAGCGGCATGGGTTTAAATTTAACCCCTCTTTGGACGA
>NZ_CALEDC010000358.1 GCF_937949835.1 uncultured Campylobacter sp. | reverse complement strand
ATTCTCGGCGCTCTCAGAGCTTTCGTCCGCCTCCGTAGCTTCCGAACGCTCGGCACGCGCAACTTCATCGTAAAATTTATCGTGTGCACTCTCTTCGCTCACGTTCTCGCCTCTTAAAAAATCTGCACCATCTACGCTTTTTGAGTCGTTAGAATTTTTTAAATTTAAAGCAGAAGCTTCATCTTTCTTCGCAAACTCCTGCGAGTCAGAATAATTGGTAAAATTTGCTTTCTTTGATCCGCTCTGATTTTTAAAAGAGGAGTCGTTTAAAATTTCATCTATGCCCGCTTCGTCCACGTCGGCCTCCTCTATGCTAGCGTCGTCTTCAAAAACCCGCCATGTCTCGTCGATACTTTTTTGCGGCTTATGCGATAAAAATTTTCGCACGCCGACGAAAGCCGCGGCTGCAAGCAGTAACGCTACGATTATCGGCATCACGGAAACCCCGCTGCTACCGCTTTGCGCCGTTTCATTCGCCTCACTTTTGACGCTCATCTTACTTTGATCGAAAGCGGGATTTTTTACGCGCAAAATGAGCTTTAAATTGCCGTCTTGAGTAAGAGCATCGACCGATAGATCGGCTCCAGTGGGGAAATTTATCTCGATATCCTTGCCTTTGGGCGCAATCGTAAAGCTTTTTAAGACCTTTTGATTGGTGCGCATTTCGTTAAATTTCTCATCGCCGCCGAGCCCCTTTAAAATAAGGCTCATCGACTGCCCGTCGACGCGGCGCACGATGTCTGGCTTGTATGCGGAGTCAAATGCCAAGGCGATGTCGACGCTATCGTCGTGGTTGAAAAGATCGTATTGCATCAGATTGGCGCCGAGGCAAAAATTTGCGATTAAAATCAAAAATATCTTTTTCATGCTCTTTCCATTAGTTAAAAAGTTCGGCGATCTTGTCTTGCAGCTCGCGCCCGCCATAGTTTGCGCATAAATTTACGATCGCGGTGCCTATGATAGCGCCGTCTGCGTATTCTTTCGTAGCGCGAACGTCGCTGGCAGTGCGGATACCAAAGCCGATCGCTACGGGCAGATCGCTCATTTTTTTAAGATCTGCGACCATATTTTTAAGGCGCGAGATCGGAGTTTGCTTGCTTCCGGTCACGCCGATAGCACCCACGCCGTAGATGAAGCCTCGCGCGCGGCTCAAAACTCGCGTAGCACGGTGCTCGCTCGTAACGCTGATAAGCGGGATGAGCGCGATACCGAACTCCTCGCAAAGCGCGAAAATTTCCTCGTTTTCCTCATACGGCAGATCGGGGATTATTAGCCCGCTGATGCCGTAGCGCGCCGCCTGCACTACAAACTCGCGCGCGCCGTAGGCAAAGATCACGTTGTAATAGACCAAAAACACAAGCGGCTTGCGCATTTGCACCCCTTTTAAAATTTCAAATACCTTCTCCGCGTTTACGCCGTTTTGCACCGCAGAAAAGCTCGCTTTAAAAATTTCAGGGCCGTCTGCGAGCGGATCGGAATACGGGATGCCGATCTCAAGCAGATCGATCACGCTTTCGTCTAAATTTGACAAAAACTCCTTCGTGTGCGCGGGGCTCGGGTAGCCCGCCACGATGTAGCCGATGTTTGCCTTTTTGCCGGCAAAGGCCGCCTTGATCTTATCCATAAATCGTTCCTTTTTTGTAATTCATCACGGTATCCATATCCTTATCGCCCCTGCCGCTTACGTTTACGACGATCGTTTTTTTGCCCTTTAGCTGTGGGCAGAGCTTTTGCAAATACGCTAACGCGTGCGCACTTTCGATCGCGGAGATGATGCCCTCAAGCCTACAGAGCAGTTTAAGCGCCGTGATGCACTCATCGTCGGTTACCGCTTCGTATTTTGCGCGACTTATCTCGTGCAGATGCGCGTGCTCAGGGCCTACGCCGGGATAATCAAGCCCCGCCGAGATGCTGTGAACGGGCTCGATCATGCCGAATTTATCCTGCAGTACGATCGTTTTCATGCCGTGGATGATGCCCGCGCGCCCGTTAGTGATGGTCGCTGCGTGATAAGGGGTTTGTGCGCCCAAGCCGCCCGCCTCGACGCCGATGAGTTTTACGGCGGGATCGTCCACGAACGCGCTAAAAATTCCTATCGCATTGCTTCCGCCTCCTACGCAGGCTAGCACGTAATCGGCTTTAATCCCCTTGCTCGCAAGCTGCGATTTGGTCTCGGTACCGATGACGCTTTGAAAATCCCTAACCATCTTAGGATACGGATGCGGTCCGACCGCCGAGCCGATGACGTAAAATACGCTCTCTATCTCATTCACCCATGCCTGAATCGCCGCGGTGGTGGCCTCTTTGAGCGTTTTTAAACCGGTGCCAATTTTAATCAAATTTGCGCCCAAAAGCTGCATTCTAAAGGCGTTTAGCTGCTGGCGCGCAGCGTCAGTCTCGCCCATATACACGTCACATTCAAGCCCGAATAGCGCCGCTGCCGTCGCTGTCGCCACGCCGTGCTGCCCCGCGCCGGTTTCGGCAATAACCTTTTTTTTGCCCATTTTTTTGGCTAACAGCGCCTGCGCTAGGGCGTTGTTGATCTTAT
>NZ_CALEDC010000357.1 GCF_937949835.1 uncultured Campylobacter sp. | reverse complement strand
AATTTAACGCGCATCGAGGCAAACAACGTCGAAGCTGGCACTACGGACAGCAAAGCGGACATCGCGAAGCGCGAAGGAAATTTCACGGAAGAGCAAAATGCTGGGCGATAAGATTAGCCTTGAAGGCGATATCGTGAATTTTATGTCGTTGGTCAAATTTGTGAAAAAATGAGTTAAAATTTATTACTCAAGGAAAAACATGGTAAAAAAGAGATCTTTAGAAGTAAAAGGAAGTATATCGATCGCCATAATCCTGCTTTGGGTTTATTTTTTGATTACGGCGCTGAGCGGTGATAGATACTGTGGCATATGGGATTATATCGCAAATAGTGAAGAGGATGATGCCTGCATCGCTAAGCTGATAAAGCGCGCAGACGCGGGTAGTGAATTGGCGCTCAATCGGCTTAGATACCCTAGCAAGGCGTATATCAAGCGCGTATGCGAAAGAGGAGTGGAAAACTTAGGCGAGCGAGAGAGATATTATTTCGAGCGTTTAGGTGTAGATCGTTGCGAAGCTCCAAATTTTAAAGGCGGCGAAACAAATACGACAAGTAGCGGCGGTAATTTAGCGCGAGACGATACGAACGCAACGGACGGCGGAAATTTAACGCGCGCCGAGGCAAACAACGGCGAATCTAGCACCGCGGGCAGCAAGGCGGACATCGCGAAGCGCGAAGGAAATTTTACGAAAGAGCGAAATGCTGGGCGATGAAAATTTAGAAAAATTTTTCTCAAAAATCGACGCGGCGGAGTTTGGGATTTCGGCAGGTTCAAAGCTTGCTTCAAAAAATTCCAAACTTGCAGGAAGTGCGAGAGACAGGAATAAGGACAAGCCCTTAAAATCACAAGACGACGTGGAATTTTGCGGCGGACAGTCATATTTTAGCGACGCGCAGCAAGCTGAAATTTTAAAATTTAATGCCGAGCCGCCGTTTGGCGCCGAGCGAGTGCGTCTTGATACGGAGCAAGCACATTTAAAATTTAACGCTCGTCCATCGCAGTCGGAGCCGGGCGTCAGACAAGCGCTTGCGTTTGATGCCCATCCGTCGCAGGCGCAGTTTGATGGCGAGCAAGCGCAGGCAAAGATCGAAAATTTCATGCGCGATCTGCTGCAAAACTATGTGCTTTGCGTAAGCGGCGCGGAATTCGCCTTCGCGGAGATCGAGGCGTATTTCACGGGCGCGGATCGTAACACCTACAAGCGCACGTCGCGGGCGGGCGAGATATTTTTTCACAATTTCGGCTTTGACATTTCGTTTCGCAGCGTCCCGCAAAGCGGCGGCGGGATTTTGGTGCGAAGCCTGCGCGTCCTAAGCGGCGCAGAGCTTTTGGCGGGCTGCTTACCCGGCTCGGCGGAGAGCGGCCAGCTCGGCTCTGCCGTCGCCCCGCTCATACAAAATGGCGATTTTATCGCGGGTCCGCGCAAATGCATGGGTAAAATTTTAAATCTGCAAACGCAAAATTTAAACTTCTCTTTAAAGCGTGTGCCGCAAATAGCGCATGCAGCTGGCTTTAGCAACCGAATCCGACGGGGCGAGATCGCAAATGAAGTGAATCTGGACGCAAATATGCCAAGCGGCGCGGCGAAGCTTGCGAATGAGCCGCGCAGGCTTACCAGCGAGGAGTTTGAGGCATATCTGAGCGCGGGCTACACTGCCGCGAAAACATATAAAAAATCGCTGCAAAGATACGAGAGCTAAATTTTGATCAAACGGCGCGCAGCGCACGAGCGGTAAAATTTACTGAGCTTTAAGTGGTGTGGGTATAAAATGGCGTGTCCATCAAATTTAAAGGCGGCGAATGGATCAAAACAGGCTTGAGGAATTAAAAAGGCTACTACAAAAGTGGCTTCAAGAGCCAAAGCAGAGCTCGGAACAAAATTCTAACGATGAAAATTTTAAAGCCCCAAATTCTGAAATCCAGAATTCTGAAGTTTCAAATTTTAAAGTTTCGAATTCTGAATCCATGAATTCCGAAGCTTCAAATTTTGAAACCCTAAAATCCGATCCTGGCGCTTTAAATTTAAAAGCCAAATTAGAAACCGAAGCGGATCAGAATTCTGCCTGTGAAAACAATGCAGAGCCGCAAAATTTTATCTCGGATGATAGTGGCGCTTTACGGCAAAATTCCAAAGCAAGGGATTACAACAAAGAACCGATAGTAATCAAAAATTATGAAAAATTTTTTGTATATTCGTTTTTAGTCCTATTATTGCCGATCTCTACGCTACATGCATTTTTAATTATAGATTTTATAAATCATGAAGATATTGACATAGTTCAGTATTTTGCTATTTTATTCATTATTTTGCTATCTACAGTTATAATATCCATATTTACCGTAATCCGTCCTAGACAAGAGATAAAATTTACAAACAAGTATATAGAATTTATTAACGACGGTCTGGTTGAAAAACGCTGCGAAATTGACAAAAATGCTTTATCTTTAAATTTCTCTATCGGAATTTTGGCAAGCTCATATGAGATAGGAAAATCTGAAAAGATATTTTTGTACTTTATCGCTATTTTTATGTGCGTAACATGGTGGAATATATTTTTTATAGCGGTATTCTTTACATATTTATTCGGATTTTTATTAAATTTAATACTTTATCTGTTTATAAATAGGAATTTAAAAGGGTTTAGGGCTCTGCCATTTATTAGGATCGCACGCCCCTCATACGGCAGATGGTTTAGGAACAAGCCCATTTATCCAAGATGTTATCTCGTTTACATTTGTAATCAAAAAATTTATTATGAAATTAAAGAATATTTTTTGCAGAAAAGCGTAAATATAAATAACATTAAGAAAGATTATTTGTTTATCTAACGAGGAGGATAAAATGACGAGGGAAGAGGTCGCGAAGAAAGAGTCAGGCAACGTATATAAAAGTCTTTTGTCGATTAAGCTATTACAAATTTATATCTATTTTTAAAGAGGGGCTTGAAATAATGGAAAATTATAATAAACAAAAAGCCAGAGATTACGACAAATATCCGATAGTTATAAAAAAGCTAGATGATCTGTTTTGGCTGATAGCTCTTGGAATTTTATTAATTTGTTCTTTGATACAGAATTTTGACGGCGAGTATAAATTTAGGTTTTATATGAAAATATTGCTAGGTTATGGCACCGCATTTTTCTTTATATACGCAGCGAGCTTTATAAATAGCAAAAAAACGATAACCTTTATGAAGGACAAAATAGAATTTAAAAATAAAACAAAATGCGAAAAAGAGATGGCGTTAAAAAATATCTCCGTTTACAGATATGCTTATATGATTCCCAATTTTGCGCCCTTTGATATGAAAATTAAATTTTGTGTTTTAGTTTTATTTATAATGATCGTCGTGGCATTATACAACTTTAAATTTTATATGTTTATTTTTATCATTATGGGCTTATTGCTGATGCCTATTATTAAATTTATCTACTATATTCTATTTGAGAAAACGGCTAGGTTCTTGCTTTGTGATAAATTATTGATATGCAATGGCTCCGATTCCGAAGTATTTACGATCAATAATAAAAAGGAGTTTGGCGAGCTGCAAAAATATTTCTTGGATACGCTAAATATAGATATTACAGAGGGATATTTATTTTGGAAACCGCCTTATGATATTGCAAAAATAATAGTGAATAAAATGAACAAATTTATGAAATTCTAAAAACAAAAGATAAGGTTTAAAAAATATACAAACGATATATAATTAGCGTACCGCGGGATAAACAATTTAATCCGCAGAATATCGATCTTTAATGAAAAATAGAATTTAGAAAATTTAAATTCTAACGCTCCGCTTGAAATTTTGCCTTTAAAATTTACGCGCTAATCATCGCCGCTTTCATATACGCCGAGCTCTACGAGATTGCCGTCAGGATCGCGCAGATAGATACTTTGCATAGCGCCGCGCGCGCCCGTGCGAGGCACGACGCCAAGCTCTATTTGCGCCCCCTTGCTTTCCAGCTCCTCTTTGAGCTGCTGTGCGCTTTGCCCTTCACAGATGAGGCAAAAATCCGCCGAGCCCGCGCCAGGATGCGCCGCAAACGGCTCAAACTCGCCCGCGCGAGTGTGGATGTTGATCTTTGAGGAGCCGAAACGCAGGCTGTGTTTGCCGCCCTCGCAAACATGCTTTAGCCCTAAAATTCCTTCATAAAATTCCACGCATTTTTGCAGATCGTCCGTAACTAGGACGAAGTGATCGATCTTTGCGATTTTCATTTTGCCTCCTTGCGCGCTCGCAAGTCGCAAAATTTTTACGCCTCGCGGTACGATTTTGGAATTCTACCGTGAAATTTTGCGACAAAATTCCAAATGCTCGTAGCGCGAAATCAAAATTTCGCAGCGACAATTTTACGCACGGAAAATTCTGCGTCGGTAATTTTAAAATTCTAAAATTTAGCCTAAGCAAAATGGGATGCAAGTAGAACCTGGCTTTAGTAAAATTTGACCCAGCGAAATTCCGTCTAGCTAGCGCCGCAAATTCTAATCTCGCGATTTTAAAACTAGCGATTTTAAAATTCTCTTGCCTACCTCGACGCCCGGCTGATCGTAAGTGCTGACGCCCAGTATCGCTCCAGTGGCGCTAGTTAGCAGCTCGAAGTAGTAAAATAGCTCGCCCACGCTCTGTTCGCAAAGCTGCGGAACCTCGATAAGATCGACGCTGATACCCTCATTTAGCACGGCTTGCAGCGTAGCATCGCACTGAAGATTTAGCACCTCATCCAGTCGCATGCCGTTTACGAAGTCACAGCCCTCAAGACCTTGCAGACTGATACCGGGCACCGCGTCCGTAGTGCCGTTGTCCGTGAGCTTTAAGAAAGTCACGGTCTTATCCTTTACGCCGTCCATTATGAGCTGAAGGAAGCTGTGCTGATCGCGCGAGCCTACAAGCCCTACAGGAGTAAGCCCCTCGCGGCTAAAGCCGATCTTTTTACCTAGGCTTTCCGCCCATAGCTGTACGTACCACTCGTCCAATGCGCGCAACGCGTCGCCATAGCTAAAAAGGACGTTGATTTTCGCACTTTTGTGTGTGGCGTAGTGATGGGCTTTTCGTAGAATTTTATTCTCCGCGATTTTAGCGGGATCGCCTGCTAAAATTTCATCCAGATACCGCTCTTTTGCAGCGGCAGCCCCGCGCAGCATCGCGCTTGCATCAAGACCTAACCCAACTGCGGGCACCAGCCCTACCGCACTTAATACGCTAAAACGGCCGCCTACGTTAGCGGGCATATTTATCACGCAGGCACCGTGCCCGCGCGCGAAGATATCAAGCGGCGAGCCTACATCGGTGATGAAGATGAAATTTTTTGCTAGCGTCTTTAAATCTGAAATTCCAAAACGCTGCAAAACGACCTTAAAAAGCGAGATCGTCTCGATCGTACCGCCCGATTTGGACGATATGATGAAGATCGTGCGAGCAAAATTTAACCCTTCAAACGCGCGACGCACACTAAGTGCGTCTAAATTATCCAAAATTTCAAAGCGTAAATTCTTTCTTACGCGTGGGCGTAGCATCTCATAAAGCGCTCGCACGCCCACGCTGGAGCCGCCGATGCCTATAAGCACGACCCCGTCGTAGCTTCGCGCGCTAAAAAATTCCTGCGCCCGCGCTATTTCGTCTGCGCCTTGCTGCGGCAGGCGGTAGTAGCCTATCTCGCCGCTTTCGTATTCGGCGCGGATCTTTGCCGCCACCTCCTCTAGCGCGCCCTCTTTTGCCGGTGGGAAAAACAGCTCATTTTTTACCATCGCCGAATTCTCGCTCGTAGAAATATTTGATCGCGTCTACATAGCCCTTTACCGAGCCGCAGTCGAAGCGAGTGCCTTTAAATTTATACGCGATCACCACGCCGTTTTGAGCCTGTTTCAAAAGCGCGTCGGTGATCTGCACCTCGCCGTTTTTACCGGGCGCCGTCTGCTCGATGAGATCGAAAATATTAGGCGTTAGGATGTAGCGCCCGATGATGGCTAAGCTCGACGGAGCCTCGCCAGGCTCAGGTTTTTCGATCATATCCGAGACCATTATCAGATCGTCGCTGATGCTCTTTCCTGCGATGATACCGTATTTATTTACGTCCTGCGGCGGCACCTCCATCACCGCGACGACGCTGCAGCGGTATTTTTCGTAAATTTTAACCATCTGCGCAAGCACGCCCTCGCCGTTTTCGTTCACGCACAGATCGTCTGCGAGCACCACGCCGAAAGGCTCGTCGCGGATTAAAATTTTACCCGTATAAATCGCGTTACCGAGCCCCTTCATCTGCTCTTGGCGTGTAAAAGAGAAGGTGCAGCGCTTCATAAGCGCTCTGATCTCATCGAGCAGATACTCCTTGCTACTGCCTGAGATTTGATCCTCCAGCTCGTAGCTGCGGTCAAAATAATCCTCCAGCGCGCGTTTACCGCGACCCGTGACAAACGCCATATTGTCCATGCCCGCTTCCAGCGCCTCGTCCACGCCGTAGTGAATGAGCGGCTTGGTAAGGATCGGAAGCATCTCTTTAGGTAGCGATTTGGTCGCGGGCAAAAAGCGCGTGCCGTAGCCCGCCGCGGGAAATAAACAAGTCTGGATCATGAAGCTCCTTTGATCTTTTTTTGAACTTTTATTATAATGCAAAAAAGATAAAATTCCGCAAAGGAAAGCCTTGAAAACGATTGAAAAAGAGATCAGCGCCGCGCAGGAGATCAAAAAATCAAGCTTCATCGCCTATCTCGCGCCGCTAGCGAGCTTTGAGGCGCTGCGTGCGCAGTTGCGGCAGCAACATCCCAAGGCGCGGCATATCGTCTGGGCG
>NZ_CALEDC010000356.1 GCF_937949835.1 uncultured Campylobacter sp. | reverse complement strand
ATGGCGATATTTACGGCTCGTGGCGAGCGATGAGTAGGCTTAAACGCAAGGGTTGTATCTGCTTATATCGGTAATAGCAATTTTAACCCGAGCCATATTATGGACTTTGCGATAAACAACGAGATAAAGCCGGCGATAAATCAGATCGAATGTAATCCGTTTCATCAAAAACTCGCGACGCAGGCAAATTTAAAAGAGCTCGGCATTGTGATGCAAAGCTGGCGCCGTTTGGCGAGGGCAGAAAGGATATGCTCGGCAACTCGGTACTAAAGCGATCGCCTAGCAACACGATTTTACGCTGGTTTGTTGTGTATTTGCAGAAATCAAGGACGAAAAAATTAGCCAAGATTGCAGCTATATCTGCTGGACACGAGAAACTATAAAGATGAAATTTTAAAGGTAGGTATAAGGATTAATAAAAGGTAATTTGGTAAAATAAAGTCATTAATAGTACATAAAGGTTTTTTTATGAAATTATTTTTAGAAAATATAGGAAAGATTTCAAAGGCCAATATAGATATAGACGGTATAGCCGTAATAGCTGGAGAGAATAACACAGGTAAGAGTACGGTTGCTAAAAGCCTATTTTCAGTTATCAGTTCATTTTATGATATAGATAAAAAAATAGAGGCTGATAGGTTAGAAAGTTCAGATGAAATTTTGTATAGAATGTCTCATGAAGTAGTAGATCTTAAATACGGTACTTCAGAACATAGAAAACTTTTATCGTACAGAGTTTTATCAAATTATATACATAGAAAGATTTCCGAATTTGTAAAAAGGGGTGATATTGCCTACAATAATCTAAAAACTACTATTATTGATGAATTTTCAAAAAATGATATAGATATTAAAGATGAATCAATTGGAAATACAATTAATAATTATTTGAAAAGAATAGAGCAAACTTTAGAAATACCATATGAAAAAATACGCAATGAAATTGTAGGTAAACAGCTTGCTTTAGAATTTTCAAACGAGATAAATAACATCTATACAAAAAACAGTGGTAGCATAAAGCTTTCCTTAAAGAATAAGTGTATAGAGATTTTGATAGATGAAAATGATGTTGATATAAAAAAGCAAGAAGCAAATGTTTATGTTAATGCTGTATATATAGATGATAGCTTTATTATGGATGGTTTAAATTATCCAGACTTATTTTATATTAACAACTCCTATTGTAATAATCATAAAGATGCTCTGAAGTGCCTGTTGTCCGATAGGGGTGATAAAAATATTTCTAAAAGTATAGTTTTTGAAGATCGTTTGAAAAATGTCTATAATACGCTAAGTAGTGTAGTACCTGGAAATTTTGAATTTGATGATGTAGGAAATAGTGTATATAGAAACAGTGATGGTGTTGTACTAAATATGGCAAACATTTCTGCTGGACTTAAAACCTTTATAATAATCAAGACATTACTTGCAAACGGGGCAATACAAGAAAAAGGGGTCCTTATATTGGATGAGCCGGAGATTCATCTTCATCCAAAACTACAACTCATTTTTGCAGAGTTAATCGTACTTATACAAAAAGAATTTAACTTACATATCCTACTTAGTACGCATAGTCCATATTTTTTAAAGGCTATAGAAGTTTATTCTAAAGTGCATAAAATTTCCGATAAATGTAAGTATTATTTAACAAAAAATATGGGTGACAATAAAAAATTAATTACCATAGATGATGTTAGTGATAAAACATACAAAATCTATAGACTACTTGCCGATCCATATGACTATTTGCATAAATTAGAAGATGAGATCCATGAGATTTGATAGTTTTGATGAATTTAACGAAACAAAAGAAACAGTAAAAGATATCTCTTATGATGAAAGTAACGATGAGTATATGTCTGAGTCTGAACTTGAAGCGTATAATTTTGATAAAGTAAAAGAAAAATTTAGTAATAAATATGATATTAAACCGCCAAAATCAGTTGATGGATTAATGTTGCAGAACGAGAATCTTATCTTTTTAGAGTTTAAAAATGGAAATATAGATAGTAATACAAAAAAAGATATATGCGATAAAATTTTTAGTAGCGTCTTGGTATTGTTGACTATTCTAGATGAAAAAGTTTCGGATTTAAAAAATAAACTCAAATTCATATTAATTTATAATAAAGACAAAAATGGTGACATAAATATTGCTAAAAATTTAAGCAGTGATGCAAATTTACCCAAATGCAAACAATTTGACTTATATGGATATAACAAACTGTATTTTTTTCAAGCAGATATTTTCGATAAAGATAAATTTGATAACTTTTTGAAGACTGCAGTTGATGGTCGGATTGTCTAAAACCCGACTTTTATCCTTACTAAAATTCAAGCTCATCTCACTTTTAGAGTCGCCCATTGCAAATATACCTTTCTTGGGTGCGGTAGCTTCATAATTTTGTATTAACAAAATTATGAAGCTAAGGTTTCTAGTAATAAATATAGGAAAAGGACATGGGAGCTTGAACATGTACTTATGCAATAACGACGTAGGGCGCGGTAGGGCATTTGAGCTTGTGTACAATGTGAATGTTAAATTTTAAGTAGAAAACATAGAATATCAGGAGTATTATTTTACCAATACTCGCCGATAAAATTTTAAAATTTACGGTAATTTTATTCATGACTTTTATCTTTGTGAGCAATATGGATATTTAGATTATATAGCTCCTATATTAGAGAACAAGCTTTTACAGGTGTTGGCGGCATGGACAAAAATTGTACTTTAGATAGAAAGCGTAATGCGTATAGATAATAATTATAGGTTGGCGACAGCTTGTAAAGAAAATTTACAAAGCAGCGAATAAAATTAAAAGATACCTGCTTTAAAATTTAGTCTAAACATAAATTCTGCCTTGGCAAAAAGCGGCAAATTTTACCGCTTCAAATTTACGCAAACTGCACGCCTTCGCCTTTTACGATCTCGCCGATGACGTAGCCATCGGTGTTTGCTAGTACGAAATCCGCGTTTTCTTTCGGCGCTACGACTATCATACCGACGCCCATGTTAAACGTCCTCATCATCTCGGCGGGCTCCACCTTTTGCGCGATGATTTTAAAGATCTCAGGCGTGCAGATTACGGCATGCTCGATCTTTGCACCCAGCCCCTCAGGGAATACGCGCGGTAGATTTTCCACGATGCCGCCGCCCGTGATATGCGCGAGCGCGTGGATCTTGTCTTTTAAATTTAAAAAGTCGCCGACGTAAATCCTGGTCGGCTCCAAAAGCACGTCGATGAGCGCGCGACCGCCGATTTTCTCGTCAAATTTCAGCCCTAGCTCGGCGATCACTTTGCGCGCGAGCGAGAAGCCGTTTGAGTGCAGGCCGCTGCTAGGAAGCGCGATGAGTACGTCGCCTTCGCGCACAAATTTGCTGCGGTCGATCTCGTCCTCTTCGGCGATACCCACGGCAAAGCCTGCAAGGTCGAAGTCGCCCTTTTCATACATCGAGGGCATCTCCGCCGTTTCACCGCCGATTAGCGCGCAGCGGGCTAGTTTGCAGCCCTCGGCGATACTTTTTACGACCTCTTTGGCGTCACGGGTCTCAAGCTTCGCCGTCGCGTAGTAGTCGAGGAAAAACAGCGGCTCGGCGAAGTTGCAGATGAGATCATTCACGCACATTGCGACGAGGTCTTGGCCGACGCCCTCAAATTTGCGTGCGTCGATCGCGAGTCGCAATTTTGTGCCCACGCCGTCGGTAGCGCCTAGGATCGCGGGCTTTTTGTAGCCAGCAGGCAGCCTTACCGCACCCGAAAACGATCCGATACCGCCTAAAACGTGCGGAGTTTGCGTCGCTTTGACGAACGGTTTTATCGCCTCTACGAACTCATTTCCCGCGTCTATATCGACGCCCGCGTCTTTGTAGCTTATCAAATTTTATCCTCCAAGATGGTATAATTTTACAAATTTTAGCTAAAATCGAATAAAAACGCTATAAAGGCTCACCTTGAAATTTAAACACGCGATCGTCATCACGGGCAGCATCGGTAGCGGTAAGAGCGCGGTTTGCGAGCTGCTTCGTGATCGCGGATTTGAGATCATCGATGCCGATAAGATTTCGCATTGCGTTTTAGATCGCTGCACCGCGCAGGTAGCTGAAATTTTCGGCGCGCAATACGTCGTGCAAAAAGACGCGCAGGCCGAAAATTTGGACTCGCACGCGGAATTTAAAGCTAGCGGGAATGAGAAAATTTTGACCGATTCGTGCGCCTCGGTGGACCGAAAAAAGCTAGGCGAGCTAGTGTTTAAAAACCCTGCTGAGCTTGCAAAGCTAGAAGCGCTGCTGCATCCGAAGATAACGGCTGAAATTTTATCGCAGGCGCAGGCTTTGGAGGCGAAAGGAAAGCTTTATTTCGTTGATATTCCGCTATTTTTTGAGGGCAAGAGGTATGAGTTTTTCGATAAAGTGGCGGTCGTTTATGCGCCTAAAGATACGCTGATCGCGCGCGTGATGAAGCGAAACGGGCTCGATCATGCCGCCGCAAAGCACCGCGTGGAGCTGCAAATGGACATAGAACAAAAGCGCGCTATGGCGGACTTTGTGATAGATAACGGAAGTGATCTTGCCGCGCTTAAGGCCGCGGTGGAGAGATTTTTAAAAGAGCTAAAAGATAAAATTTAGCCCTTTGCGCGAGAACTCGTAAAATTTCTGTGCGAATTAAAATGAGACTAAAAATAAAGGAGAGGGCGATGAGGATCGGTAGTCGCGCCCAAAAGGGCGCTAAATTTCAAAATTTTAAAAACACGCCGCTTAAAGAGCGGTTGAAATTTACGGCGCGAGCGGTTTTGCTCTCCGCGCTGTTTGCGACGGGCGCTGCGGCGGAGATCGACGATCTAAGAAAGGGCTGCGCCGCGGGGAGCGAGATGGATTGTAAAAAACTAAACCGCGTGATAAATGAGCTACAGCGCAACTGCGACGCAGGCGGCGAGGAAAACGCGCTGGATTGCGCAAATTTGGGCTATGCATACGACTCAAATAGAAGCTTCAGGCAGGCCGCGCGCTATTACGACAGAGCGTGCAAGCTCGGCGAGCAGAAGGGCTGCGTCTATTTGGGGCTGCTCTACAACGACGGGCAGGGGGTGGCGCAGGATCGCAAGAGGGCGAATGAGCTTTTCAGCGATGCCTGCAAGAAAAACAGCAGCGAGGGGTGCGCGAGCCTTGCATACAACTATAAAAAGGGGCTCGGCGTCTATCCCGACGTGAAAAAGGCGATCGAGCTTTTGATCAAGGCTTGCAAAATGGGGCAGGTAGAGGCGTGCCATAACCTAGGGCTTAGCTACGTTCTCGGCGAAGGCGTGAAAAAAGACGCGGACAGGGCTAGGATATTTTTTACGAGGGCTTGCGAGCAAGGACACGTGGATTCGTGCGTAAATTTAGGCGTTACGTATTTTAAGGGCGACGGCGGGCAAAAGGATCACGCGCTTGCTGCGAAGTATTTTAGCGAAGCGTGCGAGAAAAGCGATGAGCCGCTAGCCTGCTCAAATTTAGCGTATCAATACGAAAAGGGCTGGGGCGTAGCGAAAGATAAAAAGAGGGCGCGCGAGTTTTATGAAAAGGCTTGTAAGTTCGGAAGATTTGATGCTTGCGAGCATTTAAAGGCTATGAGGTAGGCTCTAACATCAAGCGCGAAAAACGCATAACAAAATGGGCTCACGAAAGAAGATACGTTAGTAAATTGAGTCTTAGTAAAGCCTAGGAATAAGCGATACGCTTAAATTTAGATATAAGTAAAATTTTAATAAAGCGTTAGTGAGCGTTAGTAATTTTAAAAATTTGCGAGGTAGATAATGAAAATTTCAAAATATAATGCGAGCGGAAATGATTTCGTGATCTTTACGGATTCGGTTAAGGCGGATAGATCTAAGCTAGCGCGCGAGCTATGTGATAGGCGTGATGGGGTGGGCGCTGACGGCCTCATCGTCGTGCTACCGAAATTTAACGGTATCGAGGGGATAAATTTCGAGTGGGAATTTTATAATAGCGACGGCAGCAGCGCCGATATGTGCGGCAACGGCTCGCGCGCGGTATGCATGTATGCGTATGAGAATTTTTTGGCCGCGCAGAGTATGAAATTCCTAAGCGGCGCAGGCGTAATTAGCGGCGAAATTTTCGGTATTTTCGGCGGAAATTTGAGCGAGAGCATGCGAGGCGAGCTACGCAATGTAAGCTTTGGCGAGATTTTTAATCTGCGTCCTAATGCTCACGCGTTAGTAGCTAACGTCGAGGTAATGTTAACTCGTCCTAAACGCCTTGGCGAGAGCTTTGAGGAGGCAGGGCTAACGTGGTATTTTTATAACACAGGAGTGCCGCATTTGGTAACTTTTGTTAGTGATTTAAATGAGTTTGACGCCGTGCTGGCCCGCGATCTGCGCGAAAAGTATAACGCTAACGTTAATTATGCGTTAGTTCAAAGTCGCCTCGCAAGCAAAATTTTAAAGGTGCGCACCTTTGAGCGTGGCGTAGAGGCAGAAACGCTTGCATGCGGTACAGGAATGGCGGCATGCTTCATCGCAGGCGTCGAAAATATGGGGCTAGTTCCCGACATCCGCGTGATACCTGCAAGCGGCGAAACGCTAAATTTGCGCTTAGGAGATGGAGGTAAAATTTACTTTCGCGGCGACGTTAGGCATACTTTCGATGGCGAATTTATCGGATATGTGGAGTAGACAGGGCGGAATTTCGAGCCGGTTTGCGCGAGAATCCGTCAAATTTTCGAGTGTAATTTATACAAAATTTCGCTTTTCGCTCTGTTTTATAAAATAATAGATTCAATACGGCATTGGA
>NZ_CALEDC010000355.1 GCF_937949835.1 uncultured Campylobacter sp. | reverse complement strand
CGCGTGAAATTCCTCGCGGAATTCTAATTTGCGAAAGAGGGCAAATTCCGATCCGCGTAAGCGGGCGAAATCTCGCGTAAAATTCTAAGCCGCGAGGCTAGGCAAAATTTCGCGCGGAATTTTAATTTGCGTGAGTCATAAAAATTTTACGCCTGCGAACAAATTTGCTTAGGATTTTGCTATTTTTTCCAAATATCGTCGTTTTTACCAGCTGCGGGCGCGCTTAGCTTTTTATCCAGAGCCGAAATTTTATTCGCGAGCTTTTGCGCGCCGCCGAAAATTTCATCTTTTTTCGGAAGCCCGAAGTGAAATTTCGAACCTACGCTGTCTCCGATGCTTGCAAGTAGCGATTTGGGCGCGTTTGCGATCGCATCTTTAAAGATCGCCGCATCGATTCCGAGCTCGGCTAAGTTTTTTAACGCCCGCGCAGAGCCGATAAACATCGCGATCTTGGCGTCAAAAAGATAATCGTTTGCTAGCTTTTGCGCGGCCGCGGCTGATTTTTTATCCACGATGATGAAGCGCGCGCCTGCGCCGTTTGCGAGTAAAATTTCATTTATATCGTTCGTAATAACGCTAAATTTTTTCTGCGCCTTTTGCGCCGCGGCGATGAGCCTGTCGTTAAATTTAAAGAGCAGATTGTCGTATTTGAAAACTTCGTCGCCGTTTTTGATGAGATACAGCGGCTCGTATGGCACGAGCGCGTGGCCTAGGATGATCATTTGCCGCCCCTTAGTTTGGCTTCGCAGGATTTGCAAAGGCGCTTTTTGTCGCGCAGAGCAAGCTCGTCGTTGCTAAAGTACGTCCCGCACTCGTCGCACGCCAAAAGTTCGGTCGTATCGTCCTTTTTCTTTATGCGAAATCTAGGCACTATCAAAAAATATATGAGCGCCGCGATAACGGCGACGGCTAGAATTTTTCCCATTATTTTACCCCTTTGATCACTAAAAAATTTCTATTTTTCAAAGCGTTTTCGCCACTAAAAATTTCGCAGTGCGCGCTCGTAAATTCCTTGCGGAATTCTGCCGCTTCCGCCTCTGCGCCCGAGCCTTTGTAGAGTAAAAACGTCGTGTTTTCATCATAAAAGCCACGGCAAATTTCAATTAAATTCCGCGCGCTCATCAAAGCTCGGGAGCTTATCAGATCGGCGCGCAGCTTTGCGCCGTCTTGCACGCGTTCGGCGTGGATTTTTACGTTAGCTAGCGCAAGACTAACCTTCGCGTAGGTTAGAAACGCCGCTTTTTTAAGGTTTGGTTCAAACAGATGCCACTCGCACAGCGGCAGCGCGAGCGCCAAAAATAGCCCGGGAAAGCCCGCTCCCGAGCCGATGTCGCACGCAATGCGCGGATAGCGCGGTATGAAATTCGCTCCGCTTAGGCTGTCGTGTACCACCGTGTCCAAATCCTCGTAATTCGTGAGGCTATGGACGCGGTTAAATTTTTGCAGACAGGCTTTAAATTTAGCGACCTGCTCGCCAAAGCTCTCGCCCGCCGTAAGCTTCACAGCAGATGCCCCATCTGCTCTTTTTTGACGCGCAGATAGTTTTCGTTAAATTTATTGGGCGTGATGATTATCGGCACGCGCGCGACCACTTCGACTTTTAGATCGTGCAGCTTTTGCGGGTTGTTCGTAAGTAGATTTATGCGCGAAATTCCAAAATGAGCGAGTATGAAATCCACGATCTCGTAGGTGCGCTCATCCGCTTTGAAACCTAGCTGATGGTTTGCTTCAATCGTATCGAGGCCCTGATCTTGCAGCGCGTAGGCGTTGATTTTATTGAAAAGCCCGATATTGCGCCCCTCTTGACGCAGATAGATCACCATGCCGCCGTGCTCTTCGATATATTTTAGGCTCGCTTCGAGCTGGTCGCGGCAGTCGCACTTTAGGCTGCCGATCGCATCGCCGGTAAGGCACTCCGAGTGGATCCGCACGTTTACGACGCCCTCCAAAGGTTGCTTAAATATCACTAGGTGCTCTTTCTCGCCTTGCTTAAACGACTGAACGCGGAAGCTTCCGAAGCGGGAGGGGAGATTTGCGACCTCTGAAATTTTTATATCCATGCTTAAATTTACTCCGATTGTGATATTATAAATCTTACAATTCTAGCTAAAAAAGGAAAAATAATGTTTAAACGATTTAGGAGACTACGAATAAACCCCGCGCTTAGGGATCTGGTGCGACAAACCGATCTGCAAACCCGCTCGCTGATCTATCCGCTTTTTGTGGTGGAAGGAAGCGGCATCAAAAAGGAGATCGCCTCGATGCCCGGCGTATTTCAGATGAGCATCGAT
This sequence comes from uncultured Campylobacter sp., assembly GCF_937949835.1. Taxonomy (GTDB): domain Bacteria; phylum Campylobacterota; class Campylobacteria; order Campylobacterales; family Campylobacteraceae; genus Campylobacter_B. The sequence continues at coordinate 1,610 of NZ_CALEDC010000355.1, read as the reverse complement.
GAAATTTTAAAAGAGTGCGAGACCCTTTTGGCGCTTGGGTTGGATAAAATTTTACTTTTCGGAATTCCTTCGCTAAAGGACAGCATCGGCTCGGACGCGCTAAGCGAGGACGGCATCATCGCGACTTCGCTGCGCGCGATAAAGGCTAAATTTCCAAATTTACTCGTCATCACCGATCTGTGCTTTTGCGAATACACCGACCACGGACACTGCGGCATCATCGATCATGTGCATCAGACGGTGGATAACGATGCGACGCTTGAAATTTCGGCGCAACAGGCGCTCATCCACGCCAAAGCGGGCGCGGATATGATTGCGCCCAGCGGCATGATGGACGGCATTATCGCTACTTTGCGAGAGGCGCTTGATCACGGCGGATTTGAAAATTTACCGATTATGGCGTATTCGACGAAGTTTGCCAGCGGCTACTACGGGCCGTTTCGCGACGTGGCGGAGAGCGCGCCGAGCTTCGGCGATCGCAGCAGCTACCAGATGGACCCCGCAAATAGATTTGAGGCGATCAACGAAAGCCTGCAAGACGAGGCGCAGGGAGCGGATATTTTGATGATAAAGCCCGCACTTGCGTATCTGGATCTAATCAGAGACCTGCGGGAGCGCACGCTGCTGCCGATCTGTGCGTATAACGTAAGCGGCGAATACTCGCTTTTGCAGGCGGGTAAAAAAGCGGGTGTGATCGATTATGAGCGCGTGATGATGGAGACGATGATAGGCATAAGGCGCGCCGGCGCGGATATGATCATCACCTATCACGCCAAAGAGATCGCGGAAATTTTAAACAGGGGCTAGCGATGAATAAAATAGCACTAGAGATTAAAAGTAACGAAATGCAAGCCGTCTTAGAAGCCGTGATGAAGCTGGCAAAAAAGATGAAATTTGAAGCTAAAATTTTACCCGTAAACGGGGATGAGTGCATAGAGAATTTCGACGAGCTTTCGAGCGCCGTTATTGCGAAACTGGATAAACCTAGCAATAGGGCTGTTTTTGAGCGATTAAAGGATAAATGAAAAAGACAAATGAAATATCTAACGCTGCATCAGGCTATTTTTATCCACGATAAAATGCTAGAAAAAATAGGCGGAAGTAAAGGCTATAATAAAACCCAGATAAGCTATTTATCTTCTGCCCTGGAAAATATAAAAAACGATCTGTATTATCCTACTATGGCGGATAAACTCGCGCATTTGACGCATTCGTGTATAAAATTTCATCCTTTCACCGATGGGAATAAAAGGACGGCGATTCTGCTAGCCGATATGTTTTTATCGGCGAATTCTATAGTTTTGGACGACGAGGAATTTTACGCGGCGATGGAAGACGTAGTCGTAAAGGTGGCTACGGGCGATATGACGAAAGGTGATTTAAAAGAATTTTTTAGTAAATTTATAAAAGATAAAGGAGTGATATGAGGCACTTTCTTACGTTAAACGATTTTAGCAAAGACGAGATAATCGAAATTTTAAATTTAGCCTTTGAGATTAAAAAAGAGGCCAAGGCGCGAAATTTCAAGCCATATTTAAAAGATCAAAAATTAGCGATGATATTTGAAAAAAGCTCGACCAGGACGCGTGTGAGCTTCGATGTGGGGATGA